>DATBEA010000342.1:0-23083 GCA_036276215.1 Usitatibacter sp. | reverse complement strand
GTCCACGCGCCACTCGGCGCCCAGCGGATTCATCCACGTCCTGCGGTAGCTCGCCGCGGCGTTGAAGAAGTTGTCGCCGCTGAAATCCGAGCCCAGCCCCAGGCCCAGGCGAAGGTAGTCCGGTCCCCAGGTTTTCTCGATCGCGTCCACGATGAGCACGCGCTTGCCGCGCTCCTCGAGGAGGCTGTAGCCCACGTGCTCGAAATCGCCGGTGCCGAAGATCTGGCGCATGTCCTGGTCGATCACGCTGGGCGCTACTTTCTCGCCCGGCGTGGTGCGCATCCACCCGCGCGGCACGTCGGGATTCACGCGCGCCATCGGCGCGAACCGGATCTCGTCGACCGTGACCGCCTCGACCTCGGGCGCTTCGCGGTGGGCCTGGTAGCGCGCGTAGTCGCCGGCGGAGACGGCAAGCGGCGCGAGCCGCGCCGCGGCCTTGCGCGCCGCCGCCTCCCCGATGGGCACGGTGCGCGTGAGGTTGTCGAAATCCCCCGCCGAGAAGTCTCCCAGCTCGGGCTCGATCAGGATGTCGGCGGGCCCGAGCGAGGCGAGCGAGGCGCGCACGTTCTGCTCGGTGAGGATGTTGATCATCTGGCCGGTCACGCCGAGGGCGGAGCCGAGCGCCGCGCGCTTGAGCAGCGGCGTGCCGAGGTTCACCGCGATCACGATCTCCGCGCCCATGGCGCGCGCGACGTCCACCGGCAGGTTGTCGGTAAGGCCGCCGTCCACCAGGATGTGACCGTTCGCTTCGGCGGGGGCGATCGCGCCGGGCACCGACATGCTGGCGCGCATCGCCTGCGCGACCTCGCCCTCCGAGATCACGACCGCCTTGCCGGTTTCCAAGTCGGTCGCGACCGCGCGAAACGGGATCGGCAGCGCATCGAAGCTTCGAAAACCCGGCGCGCGCACGAGGCCGCGCAGCACGGACTCCAGCTGCACGCCGGAGACCAATCCCTTGGGAAGCTTCACCTCCCCGTCGCCCACGCCGACCTCGAGGCGGAAGAGGATGCCGCGGTCGTCCAGCTTGCGGCGCATGGCGAGGTCCTCGCGCGGCGGGCGCTCGATGAACAGGCGCTTGTTGCTCACCTGGCCGATCGCCGCCTCCATCTCGGGCAGCGGAAGCCCGCTCGCGTAGGCGCCGCCGACGATGGAGCCCATGCTCGTGGCGGCGATGCAATCGACGGGCACCCGCATTTCCTCGAGCACCTTGAGCACGCCGATATGCGCGGCGCCGCGGGCGCCGCCGCCGGAAAGGACCAGGCAGACGCGCGGCCTGGGCCACGCGAGGGCCGGAGCGATGCACGCAGCCACCGCGGCGCAGAGCGCCGCCTGGCGAAGCGCCGCCCTCACTTCACCGTGTAACCACGACCCTCGAGGCATGCAGCGCGCGCCTTCTGGTACGAATCCTGGCCCGCCGCCTGCTGTTGTCCCGCGGCCTGCTGCTGGGACGACGCCGCCCTCCGGTTGGCTCCGCGTTGGGCCGCGGCGGCTCCCACCATGCCGGCCTTGGCCGCGTCGCCGGTATCGTTGCCGGTGATGGCGCCGACCGCAGCGCCCGCGGCGGCCCCGCGCGCACGCGCGCCGCTACCCGTGACCGGTGGAGGCGCCGCGGGCGCGGCGGCCGGCGGCGGCTTCGCGGGATCGAAGCCGCTCTGCTCGACTGCCCACCCGTGGCACTCGCCTTCGTCCTTCTTCTGCTGGGCCGGCGACTGGCCCTTCCCGGGATAGACGTACTGCGCCGCGGCGGGCAGGGTCGCGGCAAGGAGGATGCATGCGATGCGCGAGATGTTCTTCATCGCCTAGAACCTGAAGTCCACGCCGATGAGGTAGCTGTCGATGTCGATCTTGTCGTTCTTCATCCACTCGACGAACAGGCCCCAGTTCGGGGTCGCGTTCCAGCGCCCGCCCACGCCGTAGGTAGCCTCGTTCTGGTGCTCCTTCGAGTTCACGGGCGTGCTGACGAGCGCGGAGCTCGCGTTCACCTTGAGCTCCGAGCGCGCGTAGCCGATGCGCCCGTAGAGATCGAAGTAGGGCATCGGTATGAACCCCACCAGCGACACGCCGACCGACTTCGCCTTCGCCTCGCCGTCGATGTCGGACACGCCGCCCGCGGCCCTGCCGTGGAAGTCGTACTTGCCCAGGTCGTAGTAGCCCAGCTCGATCGCCATGGCCGGGCTGAAGCGCCAACCCGTGCGGATGGTGTAGGTCGTCTCGGTGTTGCCGACCTGCGCGTTGTTCAGCCCCGTGAGGTCGGTGCCCGAAACGCCCAGGTGCCCCTGACCCGCGCCCGCGCCGATGTACCACTGTGGATACATCGTCTGCTGGGCCAGGGCGGGGACCGCGGCAGCGACCGCCGCGGCGAGGATGAGTTGTCGTGCAATCTTCATGGATGGCTCCCGGATCGGTGTGGCTCTCCCTGCCGATCAGGATGCCCCGGGGCGGGACGCGGTCCTATAGCACCATGGTGCCGAGGAATTACTCCTCGGGCATCGCGGTGAGGCGTGTCCCGGCGGCCTCGAGCTCCTCGGCGAGGCGCACCAGCTCCGCAACGGAGCGCACCTGCATCTTTTCCATCACCCGCGCGCGATGGGTCTTCACGGTGCGCTCGGCCGCGTGCAGCGTGTAGCAGATCTGCTTGTTCAGGCGCCCGCCGATCACGCCCGCCATCACCTGGCGCTCGCGCGGCGTGAGCGCGGCGTAGCGCTGCCGCAGGTCGCTCACGCGAACGAGCCATTGCTGTCGCTGCAGGTCCTGCGTGAGCGCGCGGCCGATGGTCGCGAGGAGCGTGGCCGTGGGCACGGGCTTGGTGAGGAAATCGACGGCGCCGTCGCGCATCGCGCGCACCGTGCTGGGAATGTCGCCGTGCCCGCTGATGAAGATCACCGGATGGGCGTTGTCGCGGCGCGCGAGGGCGCCCTGCAGCTCGAGCCCGCTCGGGCCCGGCATGCGCAGGTCCAGCAGCACGCACGCGGGACCTTCCGAGTCGTCGGCGCCGAGGTATTCCTGCGCCGAGGCATAGAGCCGCGGCTTGTGCCCGGCGGCCACGAGGACCCGCGCGATCGCGGTCTGGAAGGCGATGTCGTCGTCCACGACGTGCACGATGCCGGCGACGACGGCGGCGGCCGCGCTCACGTGCCCACCGCCGGGAAGGTCACGCGGAAGATCGATCCGTGCGGCACGTTGGGCTCGTGCCCGACGCTGCCGCCGTGCATCTCGGTGATCGTGCGCACGATGGACAGCCCGAATCCCATGCCGTCTTTCTTGCTCGTGAAGTTCGAGTGGAAGAGCCGCGCCTCGTCCTGCGGGGCGAGCCCCGGGCCGCGGTCGGCGACGATCGCCTGCGCGCCCCCTGCCACCGCGCGCGTCTCGATCCACACCTCGCGCTGGCGCTCGGGCTCCTGCCCCACCGCGTCCATCGCGTTCACGACGAGGTTGATGATGACCTGCTGCACCTGCACCGGGTCGCCCAGGATCGCGGGCACCTCGCTCGAGAAGACCGGCGTGAGCATCACGCCGCGGCGCGCCGCGTCGAAGGCGAGGTGGCGAAGCGCCTCGGCCACCTCGCGGTTCACGTCCATCGCCACGGGCGTGCTCTCCCTCTCGCCCAGGAGCTTGCGCAGCCGCTGGATCACCTCGCTCGCGCGCAGGTCCTCGGTGCGGATGTCGGCGAGGATCTCGCGAAGCGTCGCGGTCTCGAGCGTGCCCTGGTCGAGCATCATCTCGGCGGCCTCCGCGTTGCTCAGGATCGCGCCCATCGGCTGGTTGATCTCGTGGGCGATGCTCGCGGTGAGCGCCCCCACGGTCGAGAGCCTCGCCACGCGCGCGAGCTCCGCGCCGCGCTCGCGGGACTGGTCCTCCGCGATGCGCCGGCGGCGGATCTCGATCACGAGCGAGGAGATGAGCACCGCCTGCAGCACGATGATGGCGATCAACGCCACCATCGGCCAGAAGTAGGTTTCCCAGAGGCTGGGCGGCCGGTTGATGATCGAGCAGGCCTTCGGGACATTGCGTTCGGGGATTGCCCATCGATACAGGCCGTTCCAGTCCACCTGGCACACGGGCTGCGGATCGGCCTTCACGGCGATCGCGTCGGGATCGGCGCCCTCGAGGACGCTTCGCGCGAGCAGGCCCGCGATGCGGCCATGTTCGTCGACGCGCGCGAAGGAGCCGGCCAGGGCACCGCGTCCGAGCTGCGTGTGGATCGACGCGAGCACGGGCACCCTCGAGGCCGAGACGACGCGCGGAAGCGTGCCCAAGCCCGGTGCGGCGATCTGGCCGGTGGCATCGCGCAGCATCGTGAGGTAGACCACGAACGCGTCGGGGCCGATGGCCGCCACGCGCGCGAGGGTCTCCGCCTGCGTGGCGCCCGCGATGAAGCGGACCTCGAGGCGGCCGAAGCGGCGCGCCTGCCGCGTGGCCATGTCGAGGTAGAAGCGGTCGAAGTCCGACGCGCCCGAGACGAAGTACACGGCCCTTGCCGACGGCACGAGCGCGGCTCCCAGCGCGAGCGTTCCCTCCACGTCGAAGATCATCGTGACGCCCGTGGTGCGCTCCGGGCGCTTCCATCCCGCCAGCTCACCCTCGGTCACGCCGTTGAACACGATCGGCACCCCCGGCCAGAGCTCCGCCCGGTGGCGCGCCGCGAACAGCAGCGGCTCGCGTCCCGAAGCGATCACCAGGTCGACGCTCATGTCCTTGTACTTGCGCCTGAGCAGCGACACCATCTCTTCGTCGACCGCCTCGCCGAAGCGCAGGGAGTCGATCTCCTCCGGGTAGATCTCGACCACCCGCTCCGGGTTGTCCATCAACGCCGCGCGCAGCGCCGTCTCGCGCGTCACGTTGATCGGGTACATCGCGTCCCAGTTGCGGATGAGCACCACGCGCCACGGATCCTCGCGCGCCGGCGCATCGCCCGCCTGGGCGCCGCAGGGCACGGCGTAGGGCATGCACAGGGTGGCCAGGGCTGCCAGGCACAGGCGCCTCAGCGCCCCTCGAGCACCTTCCAGCCATCGGGTGTCTTGCATAGGTTCCATTCGCTGCGCGAGCTCTTGCCTTGCGCGGTGATGGTGAAGGCGGCTCCGCGGCAGTGCATGCCCCCCTTCTCGAACGAGGCGAGCACGGTCACGCCTCCGGAGGCGGCCGTCGCGTCGTTCTTCCACTGATAAGACGACCCTTCCTTGCCCTCGTCAAGGGCCTTGCGCACGACCGCGCCGGCGATGTCGAAGTCCTCCTGGGTCATGCGCGTGACCGGGGCGTCCTTCGCCCACATCTCGTTGATGGCAAATGCCGGCGCGCCTGCGAGGAGGAAGAGCGACAAGCTGGCGACGGCGGCTCGCGAAGCAGGGTGTTCCATGGATCGGCTCCGTGACTCCAGGACCGATCATGGCGCCGGGCCCGTGCCCGTGGCGATTGGTCCTTGGTCCAATTCGCAAGCACGGCGCGCGGGGACATAGTTCGACCGTCGGCAACCCTCCGGAGCGAGCCCATGGTCCACTCCCAACGCCTGTTTTTCATCCTCCTCGCCACGGCCACCGCAAGCGTCGCCGCGGGGATGTACGACAAGCCATGGGCGATCGTCGAGTCGGCGGACGCCTCGAGCGTGCGCAAGGAATTCCCCGCGGCCATCACCCGCATCGACGGCCAGAGCACCCGCAACTCGCGCGAGTCCGATCCCATCGAGCCGGGCAAGCACACCGTCACCGTGCGCTTCTCGACCGCGCGCGTGACCCAGTCGCCGGCCGAGGAAGTCCGCGAGGTGCCGCTCGATCTCGCGCCCTGCACGCGCTACCGGATCGCCGCGCAACGTACCGAGGGCACGCAATGGAAACCGCAGGTCTATTCCGAACCCATCGGCGAGTGCAAGCGCAAGTTCAAGCAGTAGCGGCACGGCGCGGCACGCGCAAGCGAGTCCTCCCCCTCCTCGCGGCGTTGGCCGCGCCGTTGGCGCTTTTCCCGGCGCTCGCCCACGCCTCGTTCCTGTCCGGCGACGCGGTGGACACGATGGCCAACGTGCTCTCGTGGTTCGTGCTCATCGCGATGCCCATCGTCGCGATCGGGGCGTTTCTCTACGTGCACGTGCTGCCGGAGAAGATCGCGGAAAGGCGCCATCACCCGCAGAAGGACTCGATCAAGGTGCTGTGCATCCTGTCGCTCTTCTTCGGCGGGTTGCTCTGGCCCTTCGCCTGGCTGTGGGCGTACACGCGCCCCATCGGTTTCCGGGCGGCCTACGGCACGGAGAAGCACGAGGACTACTACGTCGAGATGGGCGAGAAGGCGCGCGCCGGCGAGGTCAGCGCCGCGGAGCTGGAGCACCTGAGGGTGGAGCTCGATGCCATGGCGGCCAAGGGAACGCTCCCGCCGCAGCTGAGGAAGCTGCACGACGACCTCGACGACCTGGCCGCGCCCGTGCCTGCCGCGCCACCCGTGCTCACGCGCGCGGCCGAGCCGGCGCATGAAAAGGGGTAACTGATGGAAGCGCTCCTGCTCGGCATCTACGCGTTCTTCGTCTGGCTGATCTTCTTCAAGTTCAAGTGGCTGCCGTGGAACACGGTCTCGCAGGTGATCGTGATCACGCTGCCCATCGTGGGCCTCACCGCGATCATCCTCGCCCTCAACGTGGTCGCGCCTTCGTCGCACGACGTTCGGGTGATCAAGTACTACGTGAACATGTCCTCCCAGCTGCGCGGGCGGGTGACCGAGGTCGCCGAAGGCAACAAGGCGCTGAAGAAGGGCGATGTGCTCTACAAGGTGGATCCCACGCCCTACCAGCTGCAGCTGAACGCCCTCGAGGCGCAGATGGCCAATACGGTGGGCAGCAGCAAGGAGCTGGAGGAACAGCTCACCGGCGCCGCCGCGCAGGCCGCCGCGGCCCGTTCCTCCATCGAGACGGCGACGTCGCGGGTGGCGCAGGCGAGCGCGCAGGTCGACCTTGCGCGCAAGCGCGTCGTGCAGAACCGCGAGCTGGTCGCGCGGGGCGCCGGCAACAAGTTCGACTTCGAGCAGGCGGAAACGAACCTGCGCGAGGCCGAGGCTACGCTCGACGGCGCGCGCAGCACCGAAGCGCAGTCGCGCAGCGCCGAAGGCCAGGCGCTCGCCGCCGAACGCCAGATTCGCCAGCGCATGGGCGCCAAGTCGAACGGCGAATGGGCGCAGATCGCGCAGACCCGCGCGCAGCTGGACCAGGCGAAATGGGACCTCGCGCAGACGACGGTCTACGCGCCCGCCAATGGCACGCCGATCAACGTCCAGCTGCGGCCGGGCGCGCTGGTCTCCGTCCTGGCCAACACGCCGGCGCTCACGTACGTGGAGGACGAGTTCACCGTGGTCGCGCTCTACAACCAGAACGAGCTGCAGGCGGTGCAGCCCGGCGACGATGCCGAGATCGCGCTCGAGACCCTGCCCGGCGAGATCATCAAGGCCAAGGTGGATTCCATCATCTGGGCGCAGGGCCAGGGACAGGTGGTGAACAGCGTGGGCCTGCCGAACACCGTCGCAAACACGCCGCCCGGCCGCTTCCCCGTGAAGCTCACGGTGGACCCGAAGTTCCGCGACGTGTTCTTCGCCGCCGGGGCGCGCGGCGAGGCCGCGATCTACACCGAGCACCTGGAGGCGATCCATATCCTGCGCAAGGTGATCATGCGCATCGGCACCAAGATCAACTACCTCATCCTCAAGCTGCACTGAGATGCGCCGCGCCGCGATCGACCGGCTCGCCGCCGCGCTGGCGCTCCTCGCCGGCGGATGCGCGCTCGCCCCGCCCCCGTCGGTCGACCAGGTCCGCGGGGAGGCGCTTCCCAACACGGCCGTCCCCGCGCGGTGGGCCGCGGGCCCCGCCGACACGGGCGAGGTCGACGACGCCTGGCTCCTCCTCTTCCGCGACCCGGCGCTCCAGGAGCTGATCACGGAGGCCATGCTCTACAACACCGACCTGCAGGCGGCGGCGGCGCGCGTCGATGCCGCCGCGGCGAGCGCGAGCGCGGCGGGCGCCGCCCTCTTCCCGCAAGTGAACCTCATGGGTCACGGCGGCGGCAAGATGGGCGGGGATGCCAGCGGCCTCCAGCTGGCGGGCCTCTTCGCGAGCTGGGAGATCGACCTCTGGGGCCGCGTGCGCTCGGGCCGCGACGCGGCCACGGCGCAATACGAGGCCGTGGTGCTTGACGAGCGCTACGCGCGCGCCTCCATCGCCGCGCTGGTCGCCAAGAGCTGGTTCCTCGCGCGCGAGGCCGCGGTGCAGAAGCGCATCGCCGGCGAGATGGTCGATGCGGCGAAGGAGCTCGCGGGTTTATCCCGCAACCGGCTGGACGTCGGCAAGGCCGACGAGCTGGAGGTCGCGCAGGCCGACGCGAGCGTGCTGAACTACGGCGATCTCGTCCTGCAGGCCGACATCGCGCGGCAGAACGCGCTGCGCGCGATCGAGATCCTCGCCGGGCGATATCCGTCGGGAGCGATCGACCCGGGCGAGGCGTTGCCGCCCCCGGGCCCCATGATCCCCACGGGATTGCCTTCGCAGCTCCTCGAGCGACGTCCCGACGTGCGCGCCGCGGAACGACGCGTGGCCGCCGCCTTCCACGCCACCCAGCAGGCCAGGGCGGCACGCCTGCCGAGGATCTCCCTCACCGCGAGCGGCAGCTCGGTCTCGAGCGAGCTCTTCGTGCTGAAGGAGCGCGACAACCCGGTATGGAGCGTGGGCGCCAACCTCCTCATGCCGGTCTTCGATGCGGGAGCCCTGCGGGCGCAGGTCGACGCGCGCACCGCCGACGAGAAGGCCGCGGTCGCGAACTACGGCCGCGTGGGCGCGCGCGCGTTCAGCGAGGTCGAAAGCGCGCTCTCCACGTCGTTCAACCTCGACAGCCGCGCCGAGCTCCTCGAGCGCGCCGTGCGGGCGAACGAGCGCGCGCTGGGCTTCGCGCGCGTGCGCTTCGAGATCGGCTCGGGCGACCAGCGCGCGGTCCAGCAGCAGCTGCTCGCGCTCAGCAGCGCGCGCACGTCGCTCACGCACGTCCTCACGGAGCGGCTCATCCAGCGGGTGAACCTGCACCTCGCGCTGGGCGGGGGATTCGAGCCGCCCGTAAGCGCAGCCGCCGCGCAATGAGCGTGCTGCAGAGGATATTCCGCTCGGCCGAACGGCACGAGGCGGCAAGGCAGGCCGCCCAGCTCGATCCGCTCATCGCGCGCATCGTGCACGCGACCGACAAGCGCCTCGCCTGCGTGAAGGGCTACCGCGAGAGGCTGCGCGGCCCGGTCGCGGCGGCGCGCTCCGCGCTCGAGCACGCCATCGCGGAAATCCCGGGCCCGACGGAAGTGGGCGCTGCCGCCTGGTCGCACGACACGACCGTGCGCGCCCTCTTCGCCGGCGCCGGGGATGCGCCCGCGGCCTTCAGCGCCGACCCCGCCATCCGCGCGTTCTTCGAGACGGACGCGGCCACGCCCGCCTGCTTCGCGATGCTCGCACTCGCCCCCGAGCACCGCCGCGTCATCGCGAACGCGATGCAGGGCGACATGGTGCAGGCCGACGTCGCCCGCGCGACCGTGAGCTTCACGCAGCCGCGGATCCTCGCGCCCTGCGGCGACGAAGGCGGCGTTCGCGACGAGCTCGTGGCCAGGGCGCTCGAATACCTGGCGCTCCTCGCGTTGCAGCGCGTGGGCGCCATGCGCGCGGAGCGCCACACGCTCCAGCAGGAAAGAGCGCTGCTCGCCGCCGAGTTGAAGCTCGCCCGGAGCCGCGGCACGGGCCTCGCCGCGCTGGTGAGCGGCGGGGACACGCAAGCGCCCGTGCGCGATGCCAGCGTAGTCGAGCGCGACCTGGAGCGCACGATCGAGGAGCTGCAGCTCGCCGCCTCGCGCGAGCTGCTGCCATGCCTCCTCGACGAGATGGCGGAGGCATTCCAGCGCCACGGCGAGCGGATAGGCTTCGAGCCCTGCGAGCTCACGCTCGACTCGATGAATTTCGAGGTGGCGCCGTCGCCGCGGGCCGTGACGCCCGCGGTCGCGATGCTGCGGCTCGCGCGCCGCGGCGTCTTCGCCGTTCTCGTCGCGCGGTTCCCGCGATCGGAGCTGCGCGCCCCGGCGAGCCTCGCCGGCGCGGAAAGATATCTCTGAGGAGTCATCCGATGGACAAGAAGGCGAAGAAGCGCGGCAACGGTGCGGCCGAAAAGCTCGGCCGCAAGGACTACGACGCGCGGATGGAGAAGGTGCACGGCGAGCTCGTGCAGCTCCAGGAATGGGTCCAGAAGAAGGGCCTCAAGGTATGCATCGTCTTCGAGGGGCGCGACGGCGCCGGCAAGGGCGGGAGCATCAAGGCCATCACCGAGCGCGTGAGCCCGCGGGTGTTTCGCGTGGTGGCGTTGCCCGCGCCCACCGAACGCGAGAAGTCGCAGATGTACATGCAGCGCTACGTGCGGCACCTGCCCGCCGCGGGCGAGGTCGTGATCTTCGACCGCAGCTGGTACAACCGGGCCGGAGTCGAGCGGGTCATGGGCTTCTGCACCGAGGCCCAGGCGCACGAGTTCCTCAAGATGGCGCCGCTCCTGGAGAAGGCGATCGTGAATTCCGGCGTGATCCTGCTCAAGTACTGGCTCGAGGTGACCCCCGGGGAGCAGACCCGCCGCCTGCAGTCGCGCATCGACGACCCGCGCAAGGTCTGGAAGCTCACGCCGATGGACCTGAAGTCGTACAGCCGCTGGTTCGACTACTCGCGCGCGCGAGACGAGATGTTCGCCGAGACCGACACCTCGTGGGCCCCGTGGTACGTGGTGCGCTCCGACGACAAGAAGCGCGCGCGCCTGAACCTCATCGCGCACCTCCTCGCGCACATTCCCCGCAAGAAGGTGGTCCACGAGAAGGTGAAGCTCCCGGACCGGCAGAAGCAGGGGAAGTACCGGTCCCCGGACTATCCCTTCAAGTACGTGGCCGAGGCGGCTTGAACGGCACCTTGGTGCCATAGAGCGCGTCACCCCGGGAGCGCAAGCTGGCGAGGTCGATTTTCCCTCGAACGGAGATCCTATGCGTCGCTCGACCCTGCTCGCCCTCCTCGTCGCGGCGGCCCTTTCGCCCGCGGCCATCGCACAGAAGGCGCAAGTTTCCGGCGCCGTCGCCACCGCCCCGGGGCAAGCCAAGGCCGTGGCGGTCGTCATGGCCAACGCCACGGTGCAGTCGGTGGACCCCGCGACCCGCACCGTGGTGCTCAAGACCGGCGGGGGCGAGGTCCACAGCTTCGTCGCGAGCGACGAGGTGCGCAACTTCGACCAGATCAAGGTGGGCGACAAGGTGAAGGCGAAGTACGTCGAATCCGTCTCGATCGACCTGAAGAAGGGCGGCGGCGGCACGCCCGGCCGCACGGAAAACACGGCGATCGAGCGCTCGCAGCCGGGCGCCAAGCCCGGCGGCACGGCCATGCGCGAAATCACCGTCGTGGCGGATGTCGTGAAGGTGGACACGGCCAAGAAGCACGTGTCGATCAAGAACGACAAGGGCGAGGTGACCGACCTCGAGGTGAGCGACCCCGAGCAGCTGAAGCTCGTGAAGGTGGGAGACCAGGTGCATGCGACCTACACGGTCGCGCTCGCCATCTCCCTCGAGCCGGCTGCGGCCCCCGCGAAGAAGAAATAGGAGTCTTCCATGGAGCGGCGCCTGGGCACGTGGGCGCGGATGCCGCTTCCGCGATGGCTCATCGACTACAAGCCGGCGTGGCTTCGTGACGACCTCGCGGCGGGCGCGACCGCCGCCGCGGTCATCGTTCCCATCGCGATGGCGCACGCCACCATCGCGGGCCTGCCCGTGCTCGCGGGCCTCGCCACCGTGATCTTTCCAACCCTCGCGTATGCCCTGCTCGGCACCTCGCGTGTGCTGAGCGTGAGCACGACGAGCACGATCGCGGTGCTGGTGGCATCGGCCTGGTCCGAGGTCGCGGCGCAGTCGAGTCCCGGGCAAGCCGCCGGCATCGCTTCCACGCTGGCGCTGCTCGCGGGCGCCATGCTGGTCCTCGCCTCGGTGGCGCGTCTCGGTTTCGTCGCGAACTTCATATCGGGTCCCGTGCTGGTGGGATTCAAGGCCGGGATCGGACTCGTGATCGTGCTCGACCAGGTGCCGAAGCTCCTCGGCGTGCACATCGAGAAGACGGGATTCTTCCGCGACGCCGCCGCGGTCGCCGCGCAGGTGCCGGAGCTCTCGGCGCCCACGCTGGTGATCGGCATGTCGGTCATGGCGATCGTGTTCGCCGGGCGCCGCTGGTGGCCCGCGGGCCCCGCGCCGCTCGCGGCGATCGTGCTCGCCTCGCTCGCCGTCGCACTCCTGGGCCTTCGCGACGCCGGCGTGGACACCGTGGGCGCGATCCAGGGCGGGATCGCGGCACCATCGCTCCCCCGCCTGGACCACGCCGGCGAGCTCTGGCTCGCGGCCGCGGGCATCGCGCTCATGAGCTTCGCCGAGTCGATCGCCGCGGGGCGCGCTTTCACGCCACCGGGCGAGACGCGTCCCGCCTCCAACCGCGAGCTCGCCGCCACGGGAGCCGGGTGCCTCGTGGGCAGCTTCTTCGGCGCGATGCCGTGCGGAGGCGGGACCACGCAGACCGCGGTGAACCTGAGCGCCGGCGCGCGCACCCAATGTGCCGCGCTCACGACCGCGGCCATCACGGTGGCTGCGATCGCGTTCCTCGGCTCGGCCATCGCCTACATGCCGCGCGCAGCGCTGGCGGCGGTCGTGATCGCGTACTCCATCGGCCTCGTGAACCTGGGCGAGTTTCGCGCGATCCGCGCGGTGCGCACGACCGAGTTTCGCTGGGCGGTGATCGCGTTCTCGGGCGTGCTCGTGCTGGGAACGCTGCGCGGCATCCTCGTGGCGGTGATCGCTTCCCTCCTCACGCTGCTCCACCAGGCCAACAACCCGCCGGTGCACGAGCTGCGCCGCAAGCGTGGCACGCAGATCTTTCGCGCGCGCTCCCCGGACCATCCCGGCGACGAGGCATGGCCGGGCCTGCTGGTCGTGAGGCCCGAGGGCCGGCTTTTCTTCGCCAACGCGGAACGCGTGGGCGACAAGATGTGGGCGCTCTTCCAGCAAGCGGCGCCCGGCATCGTCGTGATCGACATGAGCGGCGCGACCGACCTCGAGTACACGGCGCTCACGATGCTCTCGGCCGGCGAGGAGAGGCTCGCGCGCGAGGGTGCCCAGCTCTGGCTCGCGGGCCTGAACCCGCAGGTGCTCGGGATCGTGCGCCAGACGCCCCTGGGCCGGAAGCTCGGGGCCGAGCGGATGTTCCGCAGCGTGCAGGAGGCCGTGGAAGTGTTCGAGCGCGATGGCCCCGCCGCCACGCCGCAAGCCGCATGAGACCCGGCGCGGGCCCGGCACGCCGTGCGGTGGCCGCCTTCGTGGCCGCGTGCCTCGCCGGATGCGCGAGCGTGGGACCCTCGACCATCGCGCGCGATCGCATCGACTACGACCAGGCGATCACCACCTCGTGGAAGCGCGCGATGCTGCTCAACATGGTGAAGCTTCGCTACGGCGACACGCCGATGTTCCTCGACGTCGCGTCCATCATCAACTCGTACACCCTCGAGGGGCAGGTCTCTGGCGGCGCCAACTGGTCTCCAGCCCCGGGCTCGACGGTCTCGAGCCTCGGCGGCTTCGCCCACTACGCCGACAAGCCCACGATCACCTACAACCCGCTTTTGGGCGAGCGTTTCACGCGAAGCATGATGACGCCCATGCAGCCCGGCGTCGTGGTCTCGCTCATCCAGTCGGGATGGGCCGCGGACCTGGTGATGCGCCTCATGGTGAGCTCGGCCAACGGCGTGTACAACCGCTTCGGCGGGGGCGGGCGCGCGCGCGGCGCCGATCCCGATTTCTCGGTCATCACGGGCGCCATGCGCCGCATCCAGGGTAGTGCCGCGGTGGGCATGCGGGTCGACAAGGGCCAGGGACAGGACCTCACCGTGCTCGTCCTGCACCGCAAGAACATGTCGCCGGAGATCCAGGCCGACGTGAAGGCCTTGCGCTCGGCCCTGGGCATCCGCGAGGGTGCCGGCGAGATCCGCGTCTTCTACGGCTCCGTGCCCAAGGCCGACGACGAGCTGGCGCTCGTCACGCGCTCGATGCTCGAGATCCTCGTGGACCTGGCTTCGGGCATCGAGGCCCCGGCCGGGGACGTGTCGCGCGGCATGGTCCCGCCGGCGAGGCATTTCGACACCGACGAGGAGGATCGCTTCCAGCCGCTGGTGCAGGTGCATAGCGGCGACAGCGAACCGAAGGATGCCTTCGTCTCGGTCGCCTACCACGGCCACTGGTTCTGGATCGACGACACGGACTACGCCTCGAAGACGATGTTCTCCTTCGTGATGATGATCTTCTCCCTCATGGACACGGCGGCCCCGCGCGGCCAGCCCATCGTCACGATCCCGGCGGGCTAAGCGATGGAAACCGCGCACCTCTTCCCGCCGCCGCTCGATCTGCCGCCCGCCAACGATCCGTCGCAGTTCTCCATCGTGCTGGGCGGGCCGCTCTACCAGCTCCTGCGCCACGCGCACGTCTCGGGAGATGCCCTGGAGCTCGCGCGCCGCCGCATGCTCGCGATCGCGCTCCTCGCGTGGCTGCCCCTTTTTCTGCTGGCGCTCGCCGGGGGCGAGGCCTTCGGCGGCGTGGCCGTGCCGTTCTTCTACGACGTCCAGGTGCACGTGCGGTTCCTGGTCGCGGTGCCGCTCCTGGTGGCCGCGGAGCTGCTCGTGCACCTGAGGATGCGGCCCGTGGCGCAGGAATTCCTCGCCCGGGAGCTCATTCTCCCGGAGTTCCGCGAACGCTTCGACGCATGCCTGCGCTCGGCATTCGCATGGCGCAACTCGGCCGCCGCCGAGGTCACCATGATCGCGATCATCTACGGAATCGGCGTCCCGTTCGTGTGGCGGCAGTACGCCGGGCTCGACGTGGCGACATGGTATGCGGTGCCTTCGCCCGAGGGCTCGCGCCTTACCCTGGCCGGGATGTGGTACGCGTACCTGAGCGTGCCGCTCTTCCAGTTCCTGCTGCTGCGCTGGTACTTCAGGATCGTGATCTGGATGCGCTTCCTGTGGCAGGTGTCGCGAATCCCCTTGAATCTCTCCGCGATGCACGGCGACAACACCGCGGGCCTCGGATTCCTGGCGGGCACCGTCTACGCGTTCGCGCCGCTGCTCATGGCGCACGGGGCGCTCCTCGCCGGAACGATCGCCAATCGCATCCTCTACGCCGGCGGCACGCTCGCCGGGGCGCAAGGGGAGATCGCGATCATGGTGGTCTACCTGCTGCTGCTCGTGTTCGCGCCGCTCACGGTCTTCGCCGGACAGATCAACAATGCCAGGCGCAAGGCGAGCCGCGAGTACGGGCGCCTCGCGCAGCGTTATGTGACGCAGTTCGAGTCGCGGTGGCTTGCGCGAGGCGTTCCGGCGGAGTCGCCGCTGGGCTCGGGCGACATCCAGTCGCTCGCCGACATGTCCAACAGCCTCGCGACGATCCGCGCCACGCGGATCGTGCCGGTGTCGCGAAATGCGCTCGTTACGCTCGCCGTCGCGACGCTCCTGCCGATCGCGCCGCTGCTCCTCACGGTGATTCCCGCCGCCGAGCTCGGCAGGCGCCTGCTGAAGCTGCTCTTCTAGCGGCGCCCCGTCCCGCTCACTCCGTCTTCCAGCTGCCGTCCTGCTGGCGGCAGGCCTTGCCCTGCACGCTCTCGGGCTTGCCCTCGACGGTGGCGTTCACGGTGTAGTCCCGGCACGGACCGGAGCTCGTCTCGTAGGTGCGGGTGGGCGTCATGGTGAACTGGTCGCCGCTGTCGGGATTCTTCCACGTCGCGCCCTGGCCCGTAGGTGCGGTCTCGAGCACCTGCGCCGCCTTGAGGCGGTCGGCCTCGTCCATGCGCTTGCCGATGTGGCTGCCGATGAGCGCTCCGGCGATCGTGCCCACCACGATGGCGGTCGTGCGTCCCGCGCCCCCGCCGATGGTGGAACCCACCACGCCGCCGACCACCGCCCCGGCCACGGCGCCCTTCTGCTCCTTGGTGGGCGGGCTCTCGCATGCGGCGAGCGCCAGCACGGTGGCCATCGCGACCGCGCGCTTCGCGAACCTCGCGTGGGCCGCCATCATCGCACCAGCGCCATGTGCTCGGCGATGTCGTAACGCTGGACCGCGCGCACCTTGTTCTCGATCTGGAAGTAGCGCACCGCCTTGCGGGCAGGCAGCACGGACAGGAGCTTGCCCAGCGTGCGCTCACGCAGCTTCTGCTCGTCGGCGTCGCTCTCGACGATCTCGCGGCCGATCCGCTTCGCGTTGGCGTCCGTCATGCTCGCCTCGGCGTGGATGTAGTCGTTCATCGCGCGGTTCTGGCGCCTGAGGATGCGCTCGAGGTCGCGCTGGTACCGGTCGTACACCGGCCAGAACCTCTTGGCCTCCTCGCTCGTGAGCTCCATGTTGCGCTCGACGAGCCCGCGCTTGTCGGTGCGCGCCTCCATGCGCAGCTTGTCGGCGGTGTAGCCCGGCGTCGCCGGCTCCGCGCCCTGCGCCAGCCCATCCCCCGCCCATGAGGCTACGCACCCGGCCACCAGCAACGCCGCGATGGCGTTCCTCGTCATTGGGGTTTCCTCCAGGTCGCGTCGGGATTGAACCGGGTCATGGATCCCGCGATCGCCGCGGTCTGCGGGCCCAGGTCCTTCTCGTAGACCACGCCCTCGTGGTTCACGACGAACGTCATCACTCCCGAGGCACCATGGTTCGACGGCCAGGCGACGACGCCGAAGCCCCCGAGGAGCTTGTCGCCCACCATGTAGTCGTAGGCGCCGCCGTGCGCATCCTTGCCCTGCGAAGTGAGGATGCGGAAGTAGTACCCGTGGTACGCCTGCGGCCCGGCCTTGCCGCCGGCGGCCTTGACGTAGCCTTCCCTCGAGGCTTCGGCCACCAGGGGGCCCAGCGGACTTTGCTTGCCGGAGGGATCGTCGGGCCAGAAGAGGCCATCCTTCTTTCCCGGCGAGGAGCGGAAGCGGCGCGCGTAATCCGCATAACCGTTGCCGTCGGCGTCTTGCGCGGCGTACTCGCGCTCGGCGTCGACGATCGCCCGCAGCGTCTCGATCGCGTCGAGCTCGTTGCGGCCCACGCGGCGGTTCAGGATCTCCTCGCGCCCCGCGTTCGCGTCGAACGACCACGCCGAGCCGTGCTTCACGATCGGCGCGGGGAACGGCCAGTTGTCGTCGCCCACGTTCAGGATCGCCCTGCCGTCCTTGTTCTCGAGCGCGTGCTTCGCGTCATAGGCGGCGAGGAATTTCTGCCAGTCGTTGGCGTCGGCGACCTTGTCGCCGCTGAAGAGCCAGATGCCTGAGCCCGGGCCGACCACCGCGAGCAGCGCGTTGGCGTCCTTCGCGCGAACCGCGTCGGTGAGCGCCTTGGAGGCTTCCTCGGGCGAGGCGAACGTGCGTGCCGTGGACGCCTTCGCCTTCTCGGCGTGCGGTTGCGCAGCCGGGGCCTGCGCGAAGGCCTGGATCGCGAACGGCGCCGCGAGGGCGGCCGCGACCAGGGCGGGAATCATCTGCGTGGCAATCTTCATGTCGGTCTCCGTGATTGATGTGCGGGCTTCAGCGCCGTCCGCCGCCGCCCCGTCCACCGCCGCCGCCGCCGCCGCGGCTGGCACCGCCGCGGCTGCTCGCCGCGCGCGTCGAGGAGCCTCCGCCGCCCGCGCCCGAGAATCCGCCGCTCGAGCGCGTGCTCGCCGAGGCGCCGCCGCGCGAACCCGCGTCGCGCGAGGCGTTCCCCGCACCCGCCGAACGCTGCGAGGCGGCGCTGCGATCGGCCGCCTGGAGCTGCCCGCGGTCCATCGACGACATCTCGCTGCGCCCCTGGTCGGCCCGGCCGCGGAACTGGTCGCGTGACTGCGACGCCTGGCGGTCGCCGCCGCGGTTGTACTTCTGCGCCGTTCCCGAGTCGCGATAGGCCGCGCCCTTGCGGTGCTCCGCGCTGTGGTTGAAGTTGCCGTTCGAGATGTTGGTCTTGTTGAAATTGTTGTACTTGTTCACGTTGATGTTCACGTTGTTGTTGCCCCATCCGATGTTTCCCCAGATGGCGGCGCCCACGACGACGCCCGTCGCGAACGCGAGGCCCGACCCGTACGCGTAGCCGGGCGGGTAGTAGTAGTAGGGCGGCGGAGCCGCGTACCACCACGGCCCGTACACGGTGGACGGGTTGTAGGTCGGCACGGCCACGACCTCGGGGTTGGGCTGCTCGATCTTGATGACCTGGACGTTGTTCTCGGTCTCCTTCTTGACGGTCATCTCCGCCGACGACTTGAGGTTGCCCGCCGTCTCGGCCTTGCCGCGCAGCGACTGCACCGTCTTCAGGAGGTCTTCCTGCTGCGCGAGGAACGCGTCGCCCAGCTTCGTGGTCCAGTCGAGCTTCTCGTTCATCATCGTGAGGACCTGCGGCACCGCCGTGAGCGCTTTCACGCTCGGGTCCCACGTCTGGCCCTGGAGCGCATCCTCGAGCGCCTTCTCCTTGAGGCTCGCGTGCTCCTTCTGCCATCGCGCGGCCTCCACCACCTCGAGCGGGTAGGTCGCGGCCATGAACACCTGGGCGAGCAGCGCGTCGGGATAGAGCGCGACGGGCGCGAGGAGCTCGTCCATGTCCTGCTGCGAGAAGGTCTTGCCCGACGCGGGGGCCTTCGCGGCGCCGGAGGGCGCAGCCGGGGCCTGTTGCGCGAAGGCGATGGGGGCGAAGGCGAGGCTCGCCGCGAGGGCGAGCGTGGCGATTCGCAGCGTGAGAGCGGGTCTGTCCATGGCTACCTCATCAGGGCCTGCACCGTGAGCGAACGCCCCTTCCAGTACATGCCGTTCAGTCGTTGGGTGATCTTGTTGAGAACCTCGGGCGCCGCGGCCACCTCGGCCACCGCCGCGGGGCGCGAGCCCTCGCCCGCAACCTGCTCGATCGGGCCCACGCCCGGGGCCCCGTACTTCTCCAGCAGCGCTCGCACCTCGTCGGCGGAGGTGCCGGGCGCGATGTTGCCGATCAGGAGCTTCACGTGCGCACCTCGGCGGCGCTCATGCGTTCAGGCGCGCACGCGGGCGCCGACGATCGCGTGGCGTGGCAACGTGGTGCGGGATTTCTTCGCCATCTCCGGCGCCGAGAGCGTGATGTACTTGATGCTCGTCACCGGGAAGATGAACACCTGCCCCTCGGCCTCGATCACGATGTGCTTGCTCACGAGCAGGTCCGCCATGCGCAGCTGCCGCCCGGCTTCGTTGGCGGTCTGCATGGGGAAGTCGAACGCAAGCTTGGAGCCGTCGACGAAATACAGGGTCGCTATGCGGTCCATGGCGGGAGGATGACCGGATGGCCGCGGTCCCGAAATGGCACCATGGTGCCGCCTAGGGCGGGTCGCGGGGCGGGTTGGAAATCCAGTGCGGCGCGGGAATCGTCATCCCCAGGCGCAGCGAGATGAGGCGCAGGGCCACGATCAGGACGATGCCGGCGGCGGCCGCCTCGCCATAGTGCAGGCCGTAACCCAGGGCGCCGACGAAGGCGAGCGCCCCCGCGAGCGAGGCGGTCGCGTACAGGCCCCCGGGCTGGAAGAGGTCCGGGATCTCGTTCACGACGACGTCGCGAAGGACCCCGCCCATGGTCCCGGTGACCACCCCCATCAGCAGCGCGACCACGATGGGCGTCTCCCGGCCGAGCGCGATGCCCACGCCCGTGATGGTGAAGAGGGACAGCCCGATCGCGTCCACCTTCGCCGCGCGCCGGTGCACCTCGGTGGCCACGCGAAACGCCATGGCGCTGTAGACGAACGGCACGCTGATCGCGACGATGGCCACCAGGTATTCCCAATGGCTCATCCAGTAGAACGGGCGGTTGTCGAGCAGCAGGTCGCGAACGGTGCCGCCCCCGAATGCGTTCACGCAAGCGAGCGCCACCGCCCCCACCAGGTCCAGGCCCTTGTTGGCCGCGACGATCATCCCGGCGATGGCCGAGATGAGCACCGCCGCGGCCTCCAGCGCGGCAAGGACCAGGTCGCTGTTGACCACCCTACTTCGACATGATCATGGCGACGTAGCCGTACACCGTGAGCAGGATGCCCGACACGGCGTACCCCACGGGAAACCCGATCCAGGGCACCGAGCTTCCGATTTCCTTGGACGCCTCGCGGGCCGGCCCCGAGTGCGAGCGCGCGCCGGCCACCCCGCCCATGAGGATCGCCGGGTTGATCTTCATCATGTGGTAGCCGATGGCCCACACGAGGATCGGCGGCAGCGTGCAGACCACGAAGCCCGCGACCAGGATCTTCACCGCGAGGTCGAGCGAGAGCTGCGTGACCAGGCCCGCCCCCGCGTTGATGCCGACGATCGCGATGAAGACGACCAGGCCCAGGTCCTCGAGGATGTTGCGCGCGGCGTTCGGCGTGTTGCCGAAGAAGCGCAGCCGCGAGGCCGCCGAGGAGACGATCACGCCGGAGACGAGCAGGCCCCCCGCGTTGCCCAGGCCCACCTTGGCGCCCGCGAGCGGGAAGTCGACCTGTCCGATCAGCAGCCCCAGGATCATGCCCAGCGAGAGCGTGAGCAGGTCGGTGGAGGTGCTCGGCCGCGCCACCCTGCCCGCGAGCTTCGCGAACTTGTCGATCGCGCTCTTGAAGCCCGCGACGAAAAGCACGTCGAAGCGCTGCAGCTTCGTGCGCAGCCCCAGCGGGATCGGCACGCCGCCGCGCTCGATGTGGTGCAGCGCCAGCTGCCCGATGAAGTCGGCGTTGCGGAAATCGCCGAGCTCCTTGCCCTCGAGCTCCTTGTTGGTGATGAGCACCTCGGCCTGGTCGACCGGGATGGCGAGCGCCGCCTCGTCGGCGACCTCCGGCCCGATGAGGCCCATGTTCGACGTCATCTCCTCGAGGCGCCCGCCGAGCGCCACGATGTCGCCCAGGCGAAGCTGCAGGTCGTCGGGAGCGCCCAGCTTCTCGTACATCGCGTCGGCGACCTGGCCCCGGTCGGCCTTCGCCCCGGCGGGCAGCGCATCGCCGCCGTGGAGCCGCGTGAAGCTGGCACCGCCCGCACCGGCGAGCGCCATCTCTTCATCGGCGAAGCTGAACGCGGGCGCGGTGTCCTCGACCACGGTGCGCCGCACGGGAACCGGGCGAAGGACGTTCACCAGCTTGTACTGCGGATATTTCTGGAGGAACTGGCGCACGGTCCACCCGGCGACCTTGTCGTTGGAGAGCCGGTAGGCGCGCAACTGGAGGGGACGGAAACCCGTGAGCCCCGCGTCGTCCACGTTGGCCACGCCGAACTCGTCCTCGTACTTCTTCGCCGCGGCCTTGGCGTCGACGCCCCACCAGCGGGGCAGGTACTTGCAGATGAGGATGATGCCCACCGTGCCCCAGATGTACGTGAGGCCGTAGGAGAGCGCGATCATGCCGCTCACGTCCTCGAACTTCTGGCCGGGGGCGAGCGGGAAGGCACCCTGGCGCACCGCTTCCTCGGCCGACCCGATCGCGGCCGACATGGTCATGGAGCCCGCGAGGATGCCTCCGGCGGTGCCGCCGGGAAGGTCCCACATCTTCACGAACGCGACGACCGCGAGCAGCCCGACCGTCGAGCACAGGACCGCCAGGATCGTGAACTTGAGCCCGTCGCCCTTCAGGCTGTTGATGAAGGACGGCCCCACGCGCAGCCCCACCCCGTACATGAAGAGATAGTAGAAGATCGACTTGGTGAAGTTGTCGATGCTCATCTTCACGCCCATGGTCGATGCGACCGCGGAGAGCGCGGCGCCGACCACGATGGCGCTCGCCACCATGCCCAGGCCGTAGCCCTTGATCGTGAACTTGCCGAGGAGGACGGCCCCCAGCACGACGCCGAAGAGCAGGATGAACGGGTTGGACGCGAGCCATTGGAGGGACGATTGCATGGTCAGGCTCCCACGGGAACGGGTTTGGTGGAGGCGGGGCGCTCAGCCTGGGACGCTCCCTTGCCCTTCAGCGCGGCGAGCGCCTCGGGCTTGAGCAGCTCCAGTCCCAGCGAGGCGTTGTAGCCGTGGATCTCCTTCACGTCGAGCTTGCGCATGAAGGTGATGGTCTCCTGCGTGATCACCTGGCCCGGCACCATGATCGGGAAGCCCGGCGGATAGGGAATCACGAACTTCGCCGACACCATCTCCGGCCCGTTCTTCAGCCGCTCGCCCAGCTCCTTGCTGTCGATCTTCACGTGCTCGCACGCCGCCGGGTTCGCGGCGAGGTAGAAGGCCTCGCGCATGTGGCCTTCGTTGGACGCGGACTTGGGGTTGTCGCGGAACGCGTCGTGGAAGCGGCTGAAGTCGGGAAGGTCCGGCACGTCCTCGACGAGCGACTTCACGCGCGCCTGGAATGCGGACTTCACGGCCTCGCCGCCCTCGGCGAGGCGCTGCTCGATGGCGCGCGCCATGTCGGCGAGCGACTTCATGAGGTGCGCGGCGTCGCTCTTCGTGTTGTTGATGTTGATCTGCACGAGCACGCTGTTGCGCGAGGTCTTGTTGATCTGGATGTCGTAGTCGCTGGCGAGCAGCGCCTTGAACTGCGATCCGTCCATGGAGGCGTTGCCGCAGAGCACCGTGATCCTCGTGGGATCGAGGAAGAACTCGTCGCCGTCGAGCGCCTTCAACGTCTTGGCGACGCTCCAGCCGGGCGCGCCGTAGTCGGTGAAGCCGGACCCGCGGTATTGGGCCGGGATCATCTCCGCGGGGGTCGCCGCGCGAAAATACTTCGAGATGAGCGGGTGGGAGTTGATATCCTGGCGCAGCTCGATCGCGAGCTGGATCGCGCGCTGCACCAGCTCGTATCCTTCGAGCTCCATCTGGCGCCGGGCGAGGTCCAGGGTCGCGATGATCTGCAGGTTGGGCGAGGTCGAGGTGTGCGTGAAGAACGCTTCCTTGAACATCGGCTCGATCTTGTGGAAGTCCTGGTCGGCGACCACGATGATGGAGGCTTGCCGCAGCGCCGACATCGACTTGTGCACCGAGTCGGTCTCGTAGACGCGCACGCGGACCTTGTCGGGATCGGGCAGGAGCGCCGTGTCCAGGAGCTTCCTGTTCTTCGGGTCGATGTCGCCCACCGAGGCCTTGAACGCCG
>DATBEA010000341.1:0-3756 GCA_036276215.1 Usitatibacter sp. | reverse complement strand
CGCTTGGTGATCTCGCGGGCGATCACGACCTCGCGCTCGCCCAAGGTCGCGTGCAGGTCGGCGAGCGTGGCCTTCACGCGATGGGGCGACTCGAAGAGCACGATGGCCCAGGGACCGGCGGCGAGCGCCTGGAGGCGCGCGCGGCGCTCGGACCCGCGCGCCGGGAGGAAACCCGCGAACACGACGCCGTCGTAGCGAAGCCCGCTCGCCGAGAGCGCGGCGGTGAGGGCACTGGCGCCCGGCACCGGCACCACGCGCAGACCCGCGGCCATGGCGGCGGCCACCACGTCCGCACCGGGATCGCTCACCGCGGGCGTGCCGGCGTCGCTTACCAGCGCCACCGCCTTGCCCTCGCCGATCCATTCGAGCACCTGCGCGGCCGCGCGCCGCTCGTTGTGCTCGTGGAGCGCCACGAGCTTCGCCGCGATGCCGAAGTGGTGCATCAGGCCCCGCGTATGGCGAGTGTCCTCGGCGGCGACCACGTCGGCGCGGCGCAGGACGTCGAGCGCGCGGGCGGTGATGTCCTCCAGGTTCCCTATGGGGGTCGCCACCACATATAATCCGGGTTCCAACGGCGCCTGCCCGATGTCGCGTCCCAACGCGCTCCTCCTCTTCTTCGTCGCACTTCTCGCCTCGCTCGCCACGCCGGCATTCTCGGCCGAGCCGCAGCGCGGCACAACCGACGCGCCCACCGCGGCCGTGCCGGACCGCGACGACATAGATCCTGCCACGGGTTTCGCGCGCTCGACGGTCGTGAAGCCCCTCGCCGACGTGCCCACCGTGCGCGACCCGAGGCGCCCGGTGCCGGGACGCGCGCACATCGCGCTCATCCTGCCCCTGGCCTCGCCGGCGCTCGGGAAGCTCGCCGACGCGGTGCGCCTCGGGTTCGCCGCCGCGGCCGAAGCCGCAGGCAAGGGGGCGCTTCCCGCCGTGGTGACCTCGATCGAGAGCGAGACGGCGTCGCTTGCGGATACGTGCCGGACGGTGCAGGCAGCGGGCGCCGTGCTGGTCGTGGCCGCCATCACGCGCGACGGCGCATCGGCGCTCGCGAAGAGCGACTGCGCCCGCCAGCCGGTGCTCGCGCTGAACGACCCGCAATCGGCGCAGCCCGACTTCCCCCCGAACCTCTACACGGTGTCCCTCTCGCTCGAGAACGAGGCGCGCCAGGTGGCGCTGCTCGCCGTCGAGAACGGCGGGCATTCCGCGGTCGTGATCTCCTCGGGCTCCCCGCTCGCGAAGCGCGTGCAGGAGGCCTTCGAGCGCGAATGGTCGCGCGATGCCGGCCAGACGGTCGCGCGCATCACCTTCACCGGCGGCTCCGACGATGCGCCCGCGGTCCGCGAGCGGCTTGCGGGCGTGCGCGCGGACATGGTCTTCATGGCCCTGGACCAGCCCGAGGCGCGGATGGTGCGCCCCTACATCTCGGGAATGCTGCCCCTCTACGCCACCTCGATGAGCGTCAACCCGCGCGCCGAGGCGGTCGTCAACGTGGACCTGCAGGGTGTGCGTTATGAGGAGATGCCCTGGTTCGTCCAGCCCGATCATCCCGCCGTCATGGTGTATCCCCAGCCTCGTGGGATGTCGGTCGAGGAGGAGCGCCTCTATGCCTTCGGCATCGACGCCTATCGCATCGCCGCCGAGATCGCCCGGGGCGTGCGCGAGCCGATCGACGGCGTCACGGGCAAGCTCACGCCCGAAGGGTCGCACTACGATCGCGCGCTCACGCCGGCCGAGGTCGACGGCGGGCGCGTCATCCCGCTGCGCGCGCCGTGATGGAGACCGGCCGGCGCACCGCCGCGCAGGTAGCCGGCGGCGAGGGCGAGGATGCCGCGACCGCGCTCCTCGTGGGCAACGGCATGCGGATCGTGGCGCGCAATTACCGCACGCGCTTCGGCGAGGTGGACATCGTCGCGCGCGACGGCGAGAGCCTGGTGTTCGTCGAGGTGCGGCTGCGCGCCGATTCGCGCTTCGGAGGCGCCGCGGGCAGCATCGGCACGCGCAAGCGCGCACGCATTGCCGCCGCGGCCCGCGAGTTCCTGCGCCAGACGCGTTCGAACCTCCCCTGCCGCTTCGACGTCGTGACCATCGAGGCGGGGGAGCCGCGCTGGCTCCGTGCGGCCTTCGAGATGGACTACTGAGTGATTCGACCGGAAATCCTTGAATGCCGGATGGACGCAGATGAACGCGGGAATGAATGTGGAGAAATCGTGTCGCGTGCGATTCTTTTCCATGGGCCCGAATCATCTGCGGTAATCTGCCCTTCATTTGCGTCCATCCGCGTCTCCCGCCCTAACCAAGCCCACGCGTTGAAATGAGCCAAGCGGAAAACCTGAGGAAGCATTTCGAGGAAGGCATCGAGCTGCGCGAGAAAATGGCGCGCGTGATGCCCGAGAAGATCGCGCGCGCGGGCGAAGCGCTCGCCGCGGCGCTCAAGTCCGGCCGCAAGGTCCTTTCCTGCGGCAACGGCGGCTCGGCGGCCGACAGCCAGCATTTCGCCGCGGAGCTGGTGGGCCGCTTCGAGCGCGAGCGCGCCGGCCTCGCGGGCATCGCGCTCACCACCGACACCTCCGCCCTCACCGCCATCGCCAACGACTACGGCTTCGACCGCGTCTTCTCGAGGCAGGTGGAGGCGCTCGGGCAGCCCGGCGATTTCCTGCTGGGCATATCGACTTCAGGCAATTCCAAGAACGTGATCGCCGCCATCGGCTCGGCGCACGCGCGCGGCATGCGCGTGATCGCCCTCACCGGTCGCGACGGCGGCGAGATGGGGCGCATGCTTCGCGACGACGACTTCCACCTCAACGTCGAGCATCCCCGCACCATGCGCGTCCAGGAGATCCACCTCCTCGCCGTGCACTGCCTGTGCGAGGTGATCGACAACGTGATCTTCGGAGAGAAACGATGAAAAGGACTTTCACCGCGCTGGCGCTCGCCGCGGCGGCCCTCGCCACGCTGCCCGGCTGCATCCCGCTCGCGGTCACCGGCGCGGGCGCGGCCGCGCTCATGGCGTCGGACCGCCGCACCACCGGCATGTACATCGAGGACGAGAACATCGAGCTGAAGATCCTCGGGAGCAAGGAGCAGTACGGACCGGCCCACTACAACGCCACCAGCTACAACCGCCGCGTGCTCCTCACCGGCGAAGCCCCCGACGAGAAGACCCGCACGCGACTCGAGGATTCCGTGAAGGCCATCCCCAGCGTGAGGGAAGTCGTGGACGAGATCCAGGTCGCGGGCGCCTCCTCGCTCGCCTCGCGCGGCAGCGACGCGCTCATCACCTCGAACGTGAAGGCGCGCATGGTGAACAACCCGAAGTTCTCGGCGAGCCACGTGAAGGTCGTGACCGAGGCGGGCACCGTCTACCTCATGGGGCTCGTCTCGCCCGCGGAAGGCGACGCCGCCGTCGAGATCGCGCGCACCACGAGCGGCGTCGTGCGCGTCGTGAAGGTCTTCGAATACATCGGCAAGTAATTTCGCCGTTCGTCGGCCCGCCGCGCGCGCCCGGCGCGCGGCGATTACAGCTGTATTTCATCGAGTGACACGCATCACTTCGAGGGTTGTCCCCGGCGGCGAGAATCGCCGCACACGAGAAATCAACGGGGAGCGACATGCAGTGGCGGGTGGAGGGTGCAGGGGAGGCGCTTCGGTCTCCGATTCCCTGGGTGGCACTCTCGGCGGCGCTGGCACTCGCCTTCACCGGCTGGATCGGCCTGGAGAGGACCCGCGTCGACGAGGCGCGCGTCCAGTTCGAAAGGC
>DATBEA010000340.1:0-10574 GCA_036276215.1 Usitatibacter sp. | reverse complement strand
CACGGCGCCCACCAGCAGGTAGCCCAGCACCGCGGGCATGTGCAGCGAGCGCAACACGGCGACCACTGCCACCGCGGAAGCCAGGAGGATGAGCGCTACTGCTAGGGCGTCGTGCATGTCTGGCGCTCGCGGCGTCCCGGGGGCAATGGATTTATACTTTCCCGCGTGACCAATTTACTACAACCCCATCCGGTCGCCGACGCGGAGCGCTTCCTCGAGCTCGCGCGCGGCGTTCTCGACATCGAGGCCGACGCCGTGCGCGAGCTGAAGGGCCGGCTGGGAGAGGCCTTCCTCGCCGCGCACCGGCTCATCCTGGGGACGAAGGGGCGCGTGGTCGTGACCGGCATGGGCAAGTCCGGGCACATCGGCCGCAAGATCGCTTCGACCCTCGCATCCACCGGCACGCCCGCCTTCTTCATGCATCCGGGCGAGGCGAGCCACGGCGACCTGGGCATGATCACCCCCGACGACGTGGTGCTCGCGATCTCCTACTCGGGCGAATCCGACGAGATCGCGAAGATCCTCCCGCTCATCAAGCGGCGCGGCGCGAAGGTGGTGGCGATCACGGGGCGCACGCAATCCACGCTCGCGGCGGAAGCCGACGTTCACCTGGACGCGAGCGTCGAGAAGGAGGCGTGTCCCCTCGATCTCGCCCCCACCGCGAGCACCACGGCCACGCTGGCGCTCGGCGACGCGCTCGCCATGGCGCTCCTGGACGCGCGCGGCTTCGGCAGCGACGACTTCGCGCTGCACCATCCGGGCGGCACGCTGGGCAGGAAGCTCCTCGTGCACGTGTCCGACATCATGCGCAAGGGCGATCAGTTGCCGAAGAATTCCCCGGAGACGATGCTGCCCGAGGCGATCCTCGAGATGTCGCGCAAGGGCATCGGCATGACGGTCGTGGTGGACGCGGCCGACAAGGTGCTCGGAATATTCACCGACGGCGACTTGCGCCGCACGCTCGAGAAGCACGACGCGATCCGCGCCGTGAGGCTCGCCGACGTGATGACGAAGGGACCCAGGACCATCGCCGCCGAGAAGCTCGCGGCCGAGGCGGCCGCGATGATGCAGTCCGGGCGCATCGGCGGTCGCATCGTCGTCACCGCGCCCGACAACAGGCTGCTGGGCGTGATCACCTTCAACGACCTGCTCGCCGCCGGTGTCGTCTGAGAGCGATGCGGTCGCGGCCCGCGCGCGCGCCGTGCGCCTCGCCGTCTTCGACGTGGACGGCGTGATGACCGACGGGACGCTCTACATCGGGCCCCAGGGCGAGGCGTTCAAGGCGTTCAACATCCTCGATGGCCACGGCGTGAAGATGCTGCAGGCGGCGGGAGTCGCGACGGCGATCATCTCGGGACGGACTTCCGAAGCGGTCACCCGGCGCGCTGCCGAGCTCGACATCGCGCACGTGGTGCAGGGCTCTTCCGACAAGGTCGCGGCCCTGGAGCGGCTGCGCGCGAGCCTGGGCCTCGAGAGTGCCGCGTGCGCCTTCGTGGGCGACGACCTCCCGGACCTCGAGGCGATGCGCCTTTGCGGCTTCGCGGTGGCGGTTTCCAACGCGTGCGAGGCGGTGAAATCGGCGGCGCACTACGTGACGCGCGCCCACGGCGGGCGCGGCGCCGTGCGCGAGTTCTGCGACCTCGTGCTGAGCGCGCAAGGCGCCGCCGAGGCGACCGGCTCCCGATGATCCGGCCCACCGGCTGGCTGCCGCTCGCCGCGCTGGCGCTCCTCGTGGGCCTCACGTTCTGGCTGAACCAGCTCGTGCAGGCGCCGGTCGCGCGCGCCGACGGCTCGACGCGTCACGACCCGGACCTCATCGTGGAGAATTTCGACGCGACGAAACTCGCGCTCGACGGCACGGTCCAGTACACGTTGGCGGCGAGGAAGATGGTACATTACCCCGACGACGATTCGGCCCTTCTCGAGGCTGTCACGCTCGAGGCGTTCGCGCCCGGCCAGCCGAGGATGACGATGACCGCGGACCGCGGAAAGCTCGAGCAGAAGGGCGAGCGCGTGATGGCGGAAGGCAACGTCGTGGTGGTGCGCGAGGCCGACGCGAAGGCCGAGAAGACCCGGCTCACGACCGACCGCCTGCTGGTGCTGCCCGACGACGGAATCGCCCGCACGCGAAGCCAGGTCACGCTGGACAGCGTGTCGTCGCACGCGGTGGCGCAGGGAATGGAGCTCAACAACCAGACGCGCACGCTCGATCTCGACCACGTGCACGCGACGATCAAGCCCGACTACAAACGCTGATGCGCGCACTCGCTTCCCTCCTCGCCGCCTTCGCCGCGGCGGCGCCCTTCGCGTCGCTCGCCGAGAAGGCCGACCGCGAGAAGGAGATCGTGGTGGGCGCCGACCACCTCACCGCCGACGATGCGAACCGCACGAGCACCTTCGAAGGCAACGTGATCGTGACGCAGGGCACCATGCGCATGACCGCGAAGAGGGTGACGGTGAAGGAGGACGCGAACCGCCACAAGTTCTACGTGGCCTACGGCGAGCCCGTGACCTTCCGGCAGAAGCGCGACAACGTGGACGAGTACGTCGAAGGCTACGCGCTGCGCGCGGAATTCGACGACCTCAACGACGTGGTGAAGCTCTTCGACAAGGCGCGCGTGAAGAGCAACCAGAACGAGCTCACGGGCAACTACATCCAGTACGACATGCGCCGGGAACTGGCCGAGGTGCAGGGCGCACCACCCGGCACCACGCCCCCGCCCAACTCCCGCGTGAAGGTGACGATCATCCCGGCGAAGAAGGACAGCCCGCCCGCGAAGGGCGGCACCGCCGCGCCGCCGGAGGGACCGCCCGCGCCCGTCCCGGCGCTCAAGCCCGACGCCGGACCCGGGACCCGGTAGGCATGTCGGCAAAGCCTTCGGCCGCCTCGCAGCGCCTCACGCTGGTGAAGCCCGAGCCCAGCTCCTCGGTGCTGCGCGCCGAGGGCCTCATGAAGCGCTACCGCAAGCGCACCGTGGTCTCCGACGTCTCGCTCACCGTGGAAAGCGGCGAGGTCGTGGGCCTCCTGGGGCCCAACGGCGCGGGCAAGACCACGTGCTTCTACATGATCCTGGGCCTGGTTCCCATCGATCGCGGGAGCGTCACGCTCGACGGCGAGGACCTCACGCACCTGCCGATCTTCCGGCGCTCGCGCCTGGGGCTGTCCTACCTTCCGCAGGAAGCCTCCATCTTCCGGAAGCTCACCGTCGCGCAGAACATCCAGGCGGTGCTCGAGCTTCAGGGCGTGGAGGACGAGGAGGTCGAGACGCGCCTGGAAGCGCTCCTCGACGACCTCCACATCGGCCACCTGCGCACGAGCCCGGCCATTTCGCTCTCGGGCGGGGAGCGGCGCCGCGTGGAGATCGCCCGAGCGCTCGCCACGCGCCCGCGCTTCATCCTCCTGGACGAGCCCTTCGCCGGCGTGGATCCGATCGCCGTGCTCGACATCCAGCAGATCATCAGGTTCCTCAAGGAGCGCGGCATCGGCGTGCTCATCACGGACCACAACGTGCGCGAGACGCTCGGCATCTGCGACCACGCGTACATCATCAACCAGGGGGCGGTCCTCGCCTTCGGGAAGCCCCAGGAGATCATCTATAATGAGGCGGTCAGAAAGGTGTATCTCGGGGAGAACTTCCGGCTCTAGCCGACTGTCGGTTCCCCCGTGGATCCCTCGACATGAAGCACAGCCTCCAGCTCAAGCTATCCCAGCATCTCACGCTCACGCCGCAGCTTCAGCAGTCGATCCGGCTGCTGCAGCTGTCGACGGTCGAGCTGAACCAGGAGCTCGAGCGCTACCTCGCCGAGAACCCGCTGCTCGAGCGCTCCGACCTCGGTCCCCCTGACGAGGCCGCGAGCACCCCGCCGCCGCCCACCGAGCCCGGCGAAACCCTGCGCGAGGGCGAAGCGCGCGAGGAAACGCGCCGCGACGAGAACCGCGACGAGCCTCCCGCGTTCTCCGACGAGCATGGCTTCGGCGACGAGCACTCGCCCACCGGCAGCTCCCGCTCCCAGGACGAGGATCGCGACGACTTCACCCAGTACGCCGCCGCCGAGCCCACGCTGCACGAGCACCTGCTCTCGCAGCTCTCGCTCACGGGGCTCACCGAGCGCGACAAGAAGGTCGCGGCGCTCATCGTGGGCCACCTGGACGAGGACGGCTATCTCAAGCAGGACCTCGAGGAGCTGCGCCAATCGGCGCTCGCGGCGATGCCCGACCTGGAGATCGAGGACCTCAACATCGCGCTTCGCCACGTGCACAACCTCGAGCCCTCGGGCGTGGGCGCGCGCGACGTCTCCGAGTGCCTGGAGCTGCAGCTGAAGGCGCTGCCCGAGCCTTCGCCGCACCGCGACACCGCCATCACGCTCGTGACGCGCCACCTGGACGTGCTCGCCGCACGCGACTTCAACAGGCTGAAGCGCGTGCTCGCCATCTCCGAGGACGAGCTGCGCGAGGTGCGGGCGCTCATCCTCACCCTCGACCCCAAGCCGGGCCGCGCCTTCGATACGGGCGACGTGCGCTACGTGATTCCCGACGTGGTCGTGAGGAAGGCGGGCGGGCGCTGGTCGGCCGCGTTGAACCGCGATGCCATGCCGCGGCTTCGCATCAACAAGATGTACGCCGACATCCTGCAGGCCTCGCGCGAGAACGGCGGCAAGCACCTGGCCGGGCAGCTCCAGGAGGCGCGCTGGCTCATCAAGAACGTCCAGCAGCGCTTCGACACGATCCTGCGCGTGACCCAGGCCATCGTCGACCGGCAGAAGAACTTCTTCGAGCACGGGGAAGTCGCCATGCGCCCGCTGGTGCTGCGCGAGATCGCGGAGGCCGTGAGCCTGCACGAATCCACCATCTCGCGCGTCACCACGCAGAAGTACATGCTCACGCCGCGCGGCATCTTCGAGCTCAAGTACTTCTTCGGCAGCCACGTGTCCACCGATACGGGCGGCGCGTGCTCCGCGACGGCCATTCGCGCGTTGATCAAGCAGCTGGTCGCCGCCGAGGACGCGAAGAAGCCGCTTTCCGACCACCGCATCTCCGACATCCTCGCGCAGCAAGGCATCCAGGTGGCGCGCCGGACCGTGGCCAAGTACCGCGAGGCCATGCACATCCAGCCCGCCAACCTCCGCAAGTCGATCTGATAAAGGAGCCGTTGATGAACCTCCACCTGACCGGACACCACGTCGATATCACGCCCGCCATCCGCGAGTACGTGACCGCGAAGCTCGCCCGCATCAACAGGCACTTCGACCACGTGATCGACGTGAACGTCATCATGACGGTGGAGAAGCTCGACCAGAAGATCGAGGCCAACGTGCACCTGTCCGGCAAGGACATCCACGTGCAGTCGAACGACGGCGACATGTACGCCGCCATCGACGGGCTCATCGACAAGCTGGACCGCCAGGTGCTCAAGCACAAGGAGCGCTTCCATGCCCGCCACCCCGAGGCCATCAAGCGCCTGCCCCAATAGGGCCGTTTGGGAATAGAATCCCGGCCGACCATGAACCTCGTCTCCCGCCTGCTCCCCGTGAACCACGTCGTGCTCGACATGGACGTGAGCAGCAAGAAACGGCTCTTCGAGCAGATAGGCCTCATCTTCGAGAACTCGCGCCAGATCCCGCGGCTGCGCGTCTTCGATAGCCTCTTCGACCGCGAGAAGCTGGGCTCGACGGGCCTGGGCTACGGCGTGGCCATTCCCCATGGGCGCATCAAGACGCTGAAGGAGCCGGCTTGCGCCTTCGTGCGCACCGCCGCCCCGATCCCCTTCGAGTCGCCCGACGGCCAGCCCGTGAACCTGGTGTTCGCGATGCTCGTGCCCGAGCACGCTACCGAGGCGCACCTGGAGCTCCTCTCCGAGCTCGCCCAGATGTTCAGCGATCCGCACCTGCGAGAGGCGCTCGCCGCGACGCAGGACATCCAGGCGGCCCACCGGCTCATCACCGAGTGGTCGCCCTATGCCCCGGCTCAGCGTTCAGCATCTGTTTGACGAGCGCCGCGAGCGCCTCGGGCTCGCATGGGCCGCGGGAACCGCGGGCGCCGCGCGCGAGTTCACGGGCGAGATGCTGCATCGTCCGGGCGTGGGCCTCATCGGCCACCTGAACCTCATCCACCCGCTTCTCGCCCAGGTGCTCGGCCGGCGCGAGGTGGACTACATCGAGAAGCTGGAGGGCGCGGCGCGCGCCGAGACGGTCGCGCACCTGTGCAAGGACGAGACGGTGTGCGTGCTCGTGTGCGAGGGGCTCTCCCCGCCCGCCTCGCTCGTGGAAGCCACGGACCGCGCGGGGGTGGCGCTCCTCACCTCGACCGAGCCCAGCCAGCACGTGATCAACGTGCTTCGCCCCTACATGCAGCAGGAGCTGGGCGAGGTGACGACGCTCCACGGCGTGATGCTCGACGTGCTCGAGATCGGCGTGCTCATCACCGGCGACTCCTCGATCGGCAAGAGCGAGCTGGCGCTCGAGCTCATCTCGCGCGGCCACGGCCTGGTTGCCGACGACGTGGTGGAGCTGCAGCAGATCGGGCCCGAGACGATCCAGGGGCGCTGCCCCGAGATGCTTCGCGATTTCCTCGAGGTGCGCGGCCTGGGCGTGCTCAACATCCGCTCGATCTTCGGCGAGACCGCGGTGCGTCCGAGGAAGGCGCTGCGCCTCATCGTGCACCTGGACATGCCCGAGGGCGGCTACAAGATCGAGCCCAAGGACCGGCTCGCCACGCGCGCGGGCACGCAGGACATCCTCGGCGTGGAGATTCCCACCGTCACCCTCGCGGTGGCCCCCGGCCGCAACCTCGCGGTGCTGGTGGAAGCCGCCGTGCGCAACCACATCCTGCTCACCCGCGGGATCAACTCGACGCGCGAGTTCATCGCGCGCCAGGAAGAGGCGATGCGCATGGAGGCGCGCAGCCTCGACGGGGAGTCCTAGCCGTGCAGGTCGTCCTCCTCTCGGGCGTCTCGGGCTCCGGCAAGAGCGTGGCCTTGAAGGCGCTCGAGGACGCGGGATTCTTCTGCGTGGACAACCTTCCCGCCGACCTCATCGCGCCGCTCGTGGACTACGCGCTCGCGCGCGGCGAGCCCAAGATCGCCATCAGCGCGGACGCGAGGAGCCGGGAAGGCCTCGGCGGGCTGCCGCAGATCGTGGAGAAGGAGCGCGCGCGCGGCAACGACGTGCGCGTGATCTTCCTCGACGCGACCAACGAGAGCCTCGCCCGGCGCTTCGCGGAAACCCGCCGGCCCCACCCGCTCGGGCGCGAGGGACAGTCGCTGCCCGAGGCGATCGCCGAGGAGCGGCGCCTCCTCGCGTGGCTCGCCGAGATCGGGCATCGCATCGACACGAGCGCGCTCACGTCGGCGCAGCTGCGCGGCTGGGTCCAGGACCTCGTCGTGACCGATCGCCTGCGCCTCGTCCTCACGTTCGAATCCTTCGGCTACAAGGGCGGCGTCCCGCTGGACGCGGACTACGTCTTCGACGCGCGTTGCGTGCTGCCCAATCCGCACTACGACCCGCACCTGCGCCCGCTCACCGGCCGCGACCCCGAGGTGGCGGACTTCCTCGAGCGCGAGACCGAGGCCGAGGTCCTCATCGAGGACATCCAGCGCATGCTGCAGCGCTGGATCCCGAAGTTCCTCCTCGACCAGCGCGCGACGTTGACGGTCGCCATCGGCTGCACGGGCGGGCGCCACCGCTCGGTGTACGTGGCCGAGCGCCTCGCGCAACGGTTCGCGTCGGAGCACGAGGTGGTCGTGCGCCACCGCGACCTCAAGGACTGACGTGGGACTCCTCGACCGGATCGCCGGACGCGCGCGGCGCCAGATGCCCATCTTCCCGCTGGGCACCGTGCTTTTCCCCGGCGCGATCCTGCCGCTCAAGATATTCGAGGTGCGCTACATGGACATGGCGCGAGCGTGCCTGCGCGACTCGAGCCCGTTCGGCGTGTGCCTCATCCGCGAAGGCTCGGAAGTCGGCGCGCCCGCGGTGCCGCACCCGGTGGGCTGCACGGCGCGGATCGCCGAGTGCGACGTGGAGGAGCTCGGAATCCTCAAGGTCCGCGCCGAAGGCCTCGAGCGCTTCCGCATCGTCTCCACCGAGGTGAGCCGCCAGGGCCTCATCATCGGCGAGGTCGAGGACATCGACCCGGAGCCGCCGCAACCCGGCGCGCCGGGCCTCGCCGATAGCGCGCAATTCCTGCAGAAGGCGATCGCGGGCATCGGCGAGGAACGCTTCGCGCAGCCCTTCCGCTTCGACGACGCGAGCTGGGTGGGCTTTCGCCTCGCCGAGATCCTGCCGCTGCGCATCGACGTGAAGCAGAGGCTCCTCGAGCTCACCGACCCCGCCATGCGCCTCGTGGTGCTGCACAAGTTCCTGCAGCAGCAGGAGCTGATCTAGGCGCGTCCCGCCTCTTCCTTCAATAGCCTTTTCACCGGCGCCGGCAGCGCCGCGCCCGCGATGTCGGCGAGCGCCATCCAGGTGGCGCCCCGGCCCTCGGCCACGCCCTTCGATTTGGCGACGCTCACGCGCCACGGCTCGACCTCGAGGGTGAAATGCGTGAAGGCGTGCTCGAAGGGCGCGAGCCGCTCGACGCGCGCGGCCTCGATGCCCCAGTCGCGCGCGAGCACCGTGGCGGGCTTCTCGGCGACGTCCGCCTCGGGCAGCGACCAGAGCCCGCCCCAGATGCCCGAGGGCGGGCGTTTCTCGAGGAGGACCTCGCCCATCGAGACCACGCCCAGCATGGCGATGCGCTTGCGCCGCGGCGCGCGCCGCGCGCGCTTGCCGGGCAGCTCCCCGATGCGACCCTCGATGCGCGCCACGCAATCGGCGTTCACGGGGCACACGAGGCACGCGGGATCGCGGGCGAGGCATACGTCGGCGCCCAGGTCCATCATGCCCTGCGTGTAGGCCTCGATGTCGCGACGGGGGAGCCGCGCCTCGGCCTCGGCCCAGAGGGCTTCGAGGGTGGCCGCGGCCGAAGGATCGCCCGCGATGGCCGCGTGCCGGGCGAGCACCCGGCGCACGTTGCCATCCAGGATCGCGCGCCGCTCCGCGCCGGCGAAGGCCGCGATGGCGCCCGCCGTCGAGCGTCCGATGCCCGGAAGGGCATGAAGCGCATCGAACGTGGTGGGAAAGACGCCGCCGTGGCGTTCGACCACCGCGCGCGCGGCTTCATGCAGGTTGCGGGCGCGAGCGTAGTAACCCAGGCCGCTCCATAGCGCGAGCACCTCGTCCCCGGATGCCGCGGCAAGGTCGCGCACGCCGGGAAAGCGCGCGACGAACCGCTCGTAGTACGGGATGACCGTGGCGACCTGCGTCTGCTGCAGCATCACCTCGGAGAGCCAGACGCGATATGCGTCGCGCGTCCCCTGCCAGGGGAGCCCGTGGCGGCCGTGCCGGCCTTGCCAGCGGCTGACCCGCGTGGCGAAGGATGGCTTGCGGGACTTCGGGGATCGGGAGGACATGGCGCGCGCTCATGCTACCGCGCGCCGCGTCTCCTAGGCCCCGTACACGGACATTCGATTGTCCACGCCGCGCACGCCTTCCACGCGCTGCGCGCACGCGACCAGCTCCTCGATCTGCTCGGGACGGGCGGGGCCCTTCAGCACGACGAGGCCGTCGCGCGCGCGGACATCGACCGTCGCCGCGCCATTCACGGTCCTGTCCAGCGCGGCGCGCACGCGATCGACGAGAAGGCCGTCGTCGATCCTGTCGGGCGACGAGCGTGCGGCGCGAACGCGCTCGACGGCCGGACGCACCGCAAGCGCGATCGCGGCGCCCAGGGCCATGAAGCCCAATGCCGCAAGGGCGTTCGAGGGGCGGCGCCGGGCGAACCGGGGGCGATACAACAGCGATCTGGAAAACATGCGCAGTCCTCTTGGCGGGGGGGGGTCCTTGGGATAGACCTGCCGTGGAGGGGCGGGTTCAGGCTGGAGCGGGTGAAGGGAATCGAACCCTCGTCGTAAGCTTGGGAAGCTTCTGCTCTGCCATTGAGCTACACCCGCGTTCCGGGGAGATTTTACCGCCATTCGCGCTCCCGGCCGGCGGTTGGCGCCCGCGGATGCCCGTCCATCGCAAGGGGGCGCGTGCAACCGGGCCCGGCGGTACGATGCCGCCATGACCGAAGCCGCCACCCGGCCGCCCGTGCCTGCCTGCGAGGCCGCCGACCAGTTCCATCCGCTGGAGATCTTCCCGGTCTTCAAGCGCATCCCGCCCAGCCCGGTGCGCAACCTGAGCTACACCTTCATCTGGGGCACGGGCCTGGGTTTCATCATCTTCCTGGTGGGCGCGGTCTTCGCGCCGCAGCTCCCGACCCGGGAGGATTTCGCGTGGACGTTCCTTTTCTCCAATGCGATCGGGTTCACGATCCACGGGCTTTACGTGCTTGGCGACTACAGCGGCCTCGAGCGATGGGTGCGGGGCCACGGCAATTTCCTGAAGACCTCGTACTACGCCGGGGTGAGCACCGTCGGCGTGATCCTGGGCTACGGGCTCATGGCGATGACGCTGGACGCACGCCTCATCAAGCAGTGGCTCAAGAACCCGCAATGGCTCGCGGCCTTCGCCTTCACGAGCCTCGTGGTCTCCCT
>DATBEA010000339.1:0-22841 GCA_036276215.1 Usitatibacter sp. | reverse complement strand
GGAGTGGCGATGACCGGCACGCCCGCCGCCATGGATTCGAGGAGCGCGTACGGCAGGCCCTCGCCGTAGCTCGCGAGCAGCATGGCGTCGGCGCCCGCGAGGAGCTTCACCTTGTCGGTGCCGAACACCGGACCCACGAAGCACACGCGAGGGGCGATCCCGAGCGCCTGCGCATAGCGGCGAAGGCGCGGCTCCTCGGAGCCCGCGCCGGCCACGACCAGGCGCGCGTCCACGCCCAGCTCGGCTGCGATGCGCATGCCCTGGAACGTCTCGTAGAGCCCCTTCTCGCGGGCGATCCGGCCGATGTACACGAGCCGAAGCGGCATGTCTGCCGACGATTGCACCGTCGGAAGGCTCGCGAAGGGACGCACGTCGATCCCGTTGGGCAGCACCGCCACGTCCTGCCGCGGCACGAACTCGCGATACGCGTGAAGCTCCGATTGCGCGAGCACCACCACCCGGTCGGGAAGGCCGAGCGTCCAGCGCAGGAATTTCGTGGCAAGGCGGCTCTTCGAGAAGAACTTCGCCGGAAGCTCGCCGCCGTGCACCTGGTAGACCACGCGCGCGCCGAGGATCCTGGCGACGGCGAGATATGCGAGGTCGCGCCAATAGGCGCGCCGGTTGAGCGACGTGTTGATGTGCACGATCGAGGCGTGGCGGAAGACGATCGTCGCGGCGAGCGCGAAGGGGCTCGCCACGAGGCGAAGCGCCCTTCCGAGAGCGCCTTCGTTGCGCCCCTCGCTACCTACCTGGAAATGCAGCATGTCGAACTCGCCCTCGAGCGGCGAGTCCATGAGCAGGTTCACATGGGTGCTCACGCCGCTCACGGCGGCGCGATGGGGTCCGAGAAGCAGGACGACGGGATTGCGGGTCATGAGATCTCCTGGAAGCGGCGCGCCGGCGAGGGCATTGGCGCATGGCCGCGGCGAACGCCGAGGCCGGAATAGAGTTGCTCGAGGCGCTCGAGGGCCGCCTCGGCCGTGTAGCGCCGCGCGACCGTCGCGCGCGCCTCGCGTCCCAGGCGCGAGGCGAGCTCGCGGTCCACGAGGACGCGGTGAAGCGCCTGTGCCAGCGCATCGACGTCGCCCGGCGGCACGAGCAGGCCGTTCACGCCGTCCGTCACGAGATCCGGGATGCCGCCGCACGAAGCCGCCACCACCGGGCAGCCCGCGGCCATGGCCTCGAGGAGCGCCATCGGCAAGCCTTCGGCGTGGGAAGGCAACGCGAAGATCGCCGCGCGCGCGAGGAGCCCGTCGCGCTGCGCGGGGCCGATCCAGCCCAAGGTGTTCACGCGCTCGCCCACGCCCAGCTCGTCGGCACGCTCGCCCAGGGCGGCGAGGTTGCCGTCGCCCGCGCATTCGAGCCGCGCCTCGGGAATCGACACGCGCACCTCGGCCAGCGCCTCCAGCAGGTCGAGGATTCCCTTGGACTCCTCGCAGCGGCCGACGAAGGCGATGAGCGCGGGCTCGCGGCGCGCGGGATGGGCCTTGGGCATCGCGACCGCGTTGGGAATGCAGGTCACGCGGGGGTTCGGCGTGATCTGGCGCACCCAGGCGCTCCAGCGCTCGGAGACGGTCACGACGCACGCCGCGCGGTCGAGGAAGAAGCGGATCGCGCGCCGGCCGTTGCGCGAGCACTCGCGCTCGTAGAAATCGGCGAAGCCGCCGCCATGCAGGTGGAAGACGAGCGGCCAGCCGGCGATACGGCCCAGCGTCATGTAGGCGCACTTGCGCCAGAAGCTCGCCCGCGAGGCGACGTGCACGTGCAGGATCGCGTGCGGATGGCGAAGCGCGAGCCACGCGAGCTTCGCGAGGCCCCGCAGCGCGCACGCGAGTTTCTCGGCGCGGCTGCCGTCGCGGTGGCTCTCCACGTAGTCGATGGGCCAGCGCGCGAAGAGGCCCGCGTTGCGATACGAGGCGACCACGGCCGAAATCCCGCCGCGCGTCTCGGCGGCGGTGCCGACCATCACGATGCGGGAAGGATCGCGGCGCGCCATGGCTTCAGGCCTCGCACGCCGCGCCGAAATAGCGGCGGATGTCGATGTTCTGCACGAGCATGCGCGCCTTGCCGCGCGGGGTGCGGGCGATGGCGGGCACCTGCACCACCTCCACGTCGCATCCGCCCTGGGTCTTCGCGGCCACGGCGGCGGCGATGCTCGAGCGGTGATCGCCCGGAATCTCGTGGTCGGCGACGACCTTGAGGGTGAGGCGCCCCGGCCGGTCCTGCTCGTACTGGATGGTCTCCACCTCGGCCAGCTCCGGGAAGTGCGCGACGCCGAGCGTCGTGATCGACACCAGGCGCTGGTCGCGGCACACGACGAATTCCTGGAGGCGCCCCACGATGCGCTCGCACGCCGGAAACCCGGGCAGCTCCGGGTGTCCGCGCTCCGAGAGCACCGCGAGGTCGCCCGTGCGGTAGCGCACGAACGGCATCACCTTGTTGTCGTAGCTCGTGCCCACCACGAAGCCCAGCTTCCCCGGCTGCGTGATCGGGCGGTTTTCCGAGTCGAGGAGCTCGAAATGCCCGTAGCGCGGCCAGAAGAAATAGCGGTCGTCGTCGGGCATCGTCGCGGCCATGAGCACGCGCTCGGAATGGCCGTAGTGCGAGAGGATCGGGCAGCCGAACACCTCGCGGAATTTCTCCATCTGGAAGCCGTAGACGTTCTCCGAGTAGAGCATCACGCCCTTCACGCCGCGGGTGAATTCCGGCAGCGGGTTGGCCGCGAGCCAGCGCGCGAGCGGAAAGAGCGCCGACGGGAACGCCTCGATGTACGCGGGCCGGTGGAACGCGAGCGCCTCGGCGTAGGCCGGCATGTAGCGGCGCTCCAGGTGGTCCGAGGAGAGGATGAGCTGGCGCTTGATGGGCTCGTGCATCCAGATGCGCCCGCCGCGTTGCGCCGCCGAAGGCACCGTGCGGCCGCGAAGCGCCAGCACGAGGTCGCCGCGCTCGACGCCCACGCGTTCGCGAAAGGCCTGGATGAAGGCGAACTCCTTGGGGCGGGTCACGTGCTTCTGCACGTAGAACTGCAGCGGGTTGCGGGTCGAGCCGCCCGTGAACATCTGGAGACGCGAGGCACGAGGCGCGAGGCGCGAGAGGTAGTCGTCCGGGTGGCGCTTGATGTCGAGCTTGTCCGTGACCGGCAGCTCGAGGAGCGCTTCGCGCGGATCGCGCCGCCCGTCGAGGATCCCGCGAAAGCCGCGATACGCGGGAACCGTGTCCAGCGCCCATCGCAGCGTGGCCTCGAGGTGGCGCGCGCACTGGGCTTCGCCCGCCTCTTTCGACTCGCTGCGGAAGCGCTCGTAGGCGCCGCCCAGGCGCACGGCCGGGGGGAGCAGCGAATAGGCACGGCCCGCCGAGGCCTTGAGCCAGCGCGGCGCCCCGAGGTAGCGGCCGACGAAAGGATGCAGCAGGTCTTCGAGCGCCATGGCGAGGTCCGTCACGGCCGCCTCGCGGCGTGCGCGATGGCGGGCTCGAGGGCGGGAGCCGCACGCGGCGCCCGCCTCGCGATGAAGGGAAACTCGAAGCGCCGGTAGGTGACGGCGGAGAGCGCGGTCGCGGCGATGGCCGCCAGTGCGGCCACCATCCAGTGGCGTTGCGGGGAAAGGCTCGCCACGCCGACGGTGCCCTCGACCAGCCGGTACGCGACGAAGATCACGATGCAATGGGTGAGGTAGAAGCTGTAGCTCACGGCGCCCAGGAGCTTCGCCGCGCGCGAGGTGAGGAGTCCGCCGAGCGTATTGCCCGCCGCGAAGAAGAGGAAGGCCACGAAGAGCAGGGTCACGCTCACCGGGTGGTACGCGGTCTCGAAGCTCAAGGCCACGGCCACGGCCACGATCGGCACGGGAGCGAGCCAGATGCGGTCGAGGTAGGCGTCGAGCCAGCCCCGCTCGGAAGCTTCCGCGGCGAGGATGCCGCCCACGAAGGCGAGCGAGACCGGCGCCTGCATCCCGAAGAAGGCGGCCACGGCCACGAGGAGCGCCAGGCCCCAGCCCCGCGCGAAGAGCGCGAGGAGCGGCAACACCAGGTAGAACGACCACTCCCATGCGAGCGTCCAGTACACGGCGTTCACGATGTGCGCGTCCTTCACGCCGTTCATCTCCCGGGTCCTGATGAAGCCGAAGGAGAGCCACTCGCGAAGCTGGTGCACGAAGGTCGGCATGTCCACGTGCAGCGCGAAGCCCGAGAGCGCCGCGATCACGAAGAGCGAGAAGGCGACCGACACCGCATACATCGGCACCAGGCGGCGGATGCGCGCCGCGTAGAACTCGCGCGTGTCGATCGCGCCCTTCGAGCGGATCACGTGGCGCCAGAAGAGGAAGGCCGTGATCATGAAGAAAAGGGTCACCGCGCTCTCGCCCATGGCCGCATGCACGCGGGAGGTCGTGGACCACACGCCGGTCTCGTAGAAGCCGCGGGTGGTCATCACGTGCGCGCAGAGGACCCCCACGGCGAGGAAGCCCCGCAGGCCGTCGATGGCCTCGAAGCGATGGCCGTTCCGGCGCAGGTGGTCGCGGTACCACGGGTCGCGCGAGGCGATGGCCGCGCTCACCGCGAGGCACAGGATCGCCACGAGCGCCGGAAACGCGAGGCTTTCGAGCGTCATGCGGCTAGAACCTCGGGCGGCGGACGAATGCGTCGGTGGCCGAGAGGCTTCCCGCGCGGTTCACGGTGTGCAGCCCCAGGATGCCGCTGCCTTCGGCGGGCACGATGCGCCGCTCCTCTTCCTCCTCGAAGGCGCGCGCGTCGAGCCGGGTCACCCGGTTCATCACCACGCCGGAGCCATAGAGCGGCGCGCAGATTTGCGCCGGGCGGTAGAGCTTGCCGCCTTGCGTGAAGAGCCGGCCCGCGGGGCGCGCGCTGCGCACGTCGCTCTTCACCGGATTGCGCGCGTGGGGCTTCCACTCGCCCAGCAGGCTCTCGGCGCTGAAGAGATGCAGCTCGTCGTGGATCTCGGCTCCGGGCCTCGCCACGTTGGCGAACATCCACCAGCGGCCGGCCTCGCGGTGCACCGTGGCGTCCACGGCGAAGAGGCCGTCGAGCAGCACGCGCTCGCGGCGCCAGCGCCTCGGGAATTCCTCGCAGCGGTAGATCTCGACGGTGCCATTCTGGGCCGTCTCGGGAATCATGTAGAGCGACCCGCCCTCCTCGACGAGGAAGGGGTACGAGAGGTGGTAGTCGCGCTCGAGCACGCGCACCGGGTCGCTCGCGCGGCCCTGCCGGTCGACCTCGACCACGCTGATGTGCGCCTTGCCCGCGGCGAACGGCAGCTCCTCGAAGAAGATGTAGCTCTTGCCGTGGTGCTGGACCGGGAAGGGATCGGCGAAGAAACGGTCCTTCGGCGGATCGAGGCGGAAGAAGCCTTCGAGGGAACCGCTCCACGGCTCGATGTCGATGAAGCGCCAGGCGAGCGTCCATTGCTCGACGCAGGCCGCCTTCTGCGCGGCACGGCGCGCGACACGCGCTGCGAGGCGAAGCTGGCCCGCGAGGTCGGCGGGCTGGCATGCGGGCGCCTGCGCGGCAGCCGGCGTGGCGTCGAGCCACTCGGCGCCGCCCTCGGCGAGGGAAGCGAGGGCGCGCGCGAGGAAGTCGCTCGCCTTGGCGAAGACGTTGCCGCGGTTGCGCGCGATCGACAAAGGCTGCGTGCGCGACCACGAGCGGTATGCGATCCGGTCGGCCTCATGGCCGCCGCGATGCACGCGGATGCCCGATGCGGTCACCGGCGCGCCATCAAGGACCTCGCGCACGCCAGCCTCGTTCTCCCGCGCGCCATGGTCTTCGCCGAATGCATAGCGCCAGCATCCGTGACGCGCCAGGCCCGCCAGCGCGCGCTCATCCACGTCGCCCGCCGCGAACGCGACATCGAGCCCGAGCGCCGCCACCTCCTCGCGCCACTGCGCGTTCCCCGGCGCCAGCGTGAGCCGCCTCTCGGCAGCCACCAGCGAAAATGGGGTCAGACCCCTTTTTCCGCCAGGCGGAAAAAGGGGTCTGACCCCATTACTCTCGCAGACGAGGGTGAGCTCGGCGAAGTCGCTCGCCGCGACGGCGGCGAGCGCCTCGACGATGAAGCGCGGCACGGGGCCGGCGGCGAAGACGCCGACGCGCAGCTTCGCGCGCGCGGCGCGCGGGCCGCGCGCGGCCTCGTGGGCGGGAACTACAGACGCCACGTGCGGATCCCTTCGCGCTGGAACGCGGCGGGATCGAGCACCGGCTTCACCTCGACGAGGCAGCCTTTGCGGACGATTTTCTCGAGGAACGCGGAGACGGGCTTTTCCACGAAGCTCTTGTGCGCCACGGCGAGGATGAGGGCGTCGGCCGCGGGAAGCGCTTCCCACGAGCAGAGGCGGATGCCGTACTCGTGCAGCGTCTCGTCGGGATCGGCCTCGGGATCGTGCACGTAGCACTCGATGCCGTACTCCTGGAGCTCGCGCACCACGTCGATCACCTTCGAATTGCGGATGTCCTTGCAGTTCTCCTTGAAGGTGAGCCCGAGGACGTTCACGCGCGCGCCCTTGATGTTGCGCCCCGCCTGGATCATCTGCTGCACGGCTTTGCGCGCCACGTACGGGCCCATGCCGTCGTTGATGCGCCGTCCCGCGAGGATCACCTCGGGGTGGTAGCCGGCGAGCTCGGCCTTGTACGTGAGGTAATAGGGATCGACGCCGATGCAGTGGCCGCCCACGAGCCCCGGCTTGAAGTTGAGGAAGTTCCACTTGGTGCCCGCGGCCTTCAGCACCTCGCTCGTGTCGATGCCCAGCCGGTCGAAGATGATCGACAGCTCGTTCACGAACGCGATGTTCAGGTCCCGCTGCGTGTTCTCGATCACCTTCGCGGCCTCGGCCACCTTGATCGAGGAGGCCTTGTGCACGCCCGCCTTCACGACTGAGGAGTAGAGCTCGGCCACCTTCTCGAGCGTGGCCTCGTCGTCGCCCGAGACCACCTTCAGGATCTTCGTGAACGAATGCTCCTTGTCGCCCGGGTTGATGCGCTCGGGCGAGTAACCCACATGGAAGTCCTGCTTCCAGCGCATCCCCGAATGCTTCTCGAGGATCGGCACGCAGACCTCCTCGGTGGTGCCCGGGTATACGGTCGATTCGTAGATCACCGTGGCGCCCGCCTTCATGTGCTGGCCCACGATGCGCGAGGCGCTTTCGAGCGGCGTGAAATCGGGCTGGCGAGCGGCGTTCACGGGAGTCGGCACGGCGATGATCACGTAGTCGGCGAGCCGGATCTGCTCCGGATCGTCGGTCACGGTGAGCATGCGCGACTGGCGCAGCTCCTCGGCCGAGACCTCCCCGGTCACGTCGTTCAGCTCGCGCAGCCGTTGCACCTTCTTGCTGGCGAGGTCGAAGCCGACGGTGAGCCGCTCGCGGCCGAACGCGACCGCCACGGGCAGGCCCACGTAGCCCAGCCCGACCACGCAAACACTCGCAAGCGGCTGCGCGCCTTCGGCGTCCGCCGCGGCGTTGCCGGACTCCTGGGAAGCGGGCTCTTTATCGAGAACGGGCACCTCAAGCATTGCGGGAATCTCCTGGGAGGGAAGTGCGGAAAACGGGACTCGCCCATTGTCGGAATCCAGTTTGAAAAGGCGTCCGCCGCCCCCCCTGCCGAAAGAACCATGGGCGTGGCGAAAAACGCCGCCGAAACAGGGAAAAGCGCCTACGTAGGGGACCACTACCCTTGCGTACCCAGGGTTCACGGAACGCGCCGTTCTTTTGGTCCTGGCGGACGACGCGCCGTGCCGACGCCCCTTCCCATTGGAACGTCAACATGGCTGGACTGAAGCGAAACCTTCCAGACCCAAGGCCATGCACTCCGAAGACATCAGAAAGATCCTCGCCGAACACGGGCGCCTGCTCGTGAGCGCCGACAAGCTCTCCGACGAATCCGACCTCTACGAAGCCGGGCTCACGTCGCTTTCGACCGTGAACGTCATGCTCGCGCTGGAGGAGCATTTCGACGTCGAGTTCCTCGACCACATGCTCGGGCGCAAGACCTTCGGCTCGATCCGCACGCTCTCCCAGGCGATCGAGCAGCTCGCACCCGCCACGCCGGCCGCCGCCGGCCGACCCGCCCAGGAGCTTCGCGCCTAGCCATGAACCTCGCCCGCCGCTCGATCCAGCCCGCCGCCGCCCGCGATTCGTCATTCGCCGCGCTCCTCGACAAGGTCCACGTGATCGGCCGCGAGGCGATCGCACCGCTCGCCGAGGAGGTGGATCGAGACGCGCGCTTCCCGCGCGAAGCGTTCGACGCCCTGAAGGCGGAAAAGCTCCTGTCGGCCTACATTCCCGCGGAGTACGGCGGGATGGGCCTTTCGGTCGGCGAGATCGCGAGGCTCTGCGAAGCGCTGGGCCAGTACTGCGCCTCCACCGCGATGATCTTCGCGATGCACCAGATCCAGGTGGCGTGCATCGTGCACCACGGCCTTTCGACCGCCTTCTTCCGCGACTACGCGCGCGAGATCGCCGCGCGCCAGCACCTGGTCGCCTCGGCCACGACCGAGATGGGCATCGGCGGCGACACGCGCTCCTCGATCTGCGCGGTGAAGGTCGTCGACAACTATTTCATGCTGGAAAAGCAGGCGCCCGTGATCTCCTACGGCTCGTATGCGGACGCGATCCTCGTCACCTGCCGGCGCTGCGAAGACGCCCCGCGCAACGACCAGGTGATGGTCCTCGTGCGCCAGGACGACTGCACGCTGAAGCAGCTCTCCGTGTGGGACACGCTGGGATTCCGCGGCACGTGCAGCCCGGGGTTCGAGCTGAAGTCCATCGGCAAGAGCGAGCAGATCTTCCCCGTGCCCTATGGCGAGATCCACGCGCAGACCCAGCACCCGGTCGCGCACATCCTGTGGGCCTCGCTCTGGGTGGGGCTCGCCGGCGACGCCATGAACCGCGCGCGCCAGATGGTGCGCGGAGAAGCGCGCAAGAACCCGGGTGTTACGCCCATCTCGGCCACGCGCCTTGCCGAGGCCGATCTCGTCTACACGAGCCTTCGCGGCCTGGTGAGCGCGACGCTGAACGAGTACGAGGCGATGCTCGAGGAGAACGACGTCGAGGCCTTCTCGCATTTCGGCTTCGTCGTGCGCGTGAACAACCTGAAGCTTTCGGCCTCCCAGATGGTGCTCGACGTCGTGACGCGCGCCATGGTGATCTGCGGCATCCAGGGCTACCGGAACGATTCCAAGCTCACGCTGGGCCGCCACCTGCGCGACGCGATGGGTGCGAGCCTCATGGTGAACAACGACCGGATCCTCAGCCAGAACGCGACGATGCACGTCGGCTTGCGCGAGGCGTCCTGACATGTGCATCGCCCCCGCTCCCCACGACGATTTCGCGCTCGAGACGGCCGATGCCTACGACGTATACCGCGACGAGCTCCTCGGCGCGGGGCTGCTCGTCGCCATGGGCGTGCCCGGCGTGTACGGGCGCGGCCGCGATTTCGAGCTGGCGATCCAGAAGTTCGACGACCTGGTGTCGCGCGAGGGTGCCAAGCTCGAGCCCGAGGTGATGCGCTTCCCGCCGGTGTTCAGCCGGCGCCACTACGGCAAGATCGACCACATCCACAACTTCCCCGACCTGATGGGCTCGGTCCACACGTTCAAGGGCGGGGACGGCGAGCACCGCGAGATGGTGCGCAAGTTCGACCGCGGCGACGACTGGAGCCGCGAGCTCGACGCCTCGGACGTCATGATGACCCCGGCCATCTGCTATCCGCTGTATCCGACCGCCACGGGGACGCTTCCCGCGGGCGGGCGGCGCCTGGACCTGCAGGGCTATGCCTTCCGCCACGAGCCCTCGAAGGATCCGGCGCGCATGCAGATCTTCCGCATGCACGAGTTCGTGCGCCTGGGCACGCCCGACGAGGCGCTCGAGCACCGCGAGCATTGGCTGGCGCTCGGCCGCGAGATCTTCGAATCGGTCGGGCTCGCGGTCCAGCCCGTCGTCGCGCACGACCCCTTCTTCGGCCGCGGCGGGCGCGTGCAGAAGGCCATGCAGCGCGAGCAGACGCTCAAGTATGAATTCGTGATCCCGATCTGCTCCGAGGACAAGCCCACGGCGATCGGCTCGTGCAACTACCACCTCGACCATTTCGGGGCCGCGTTCGATATCTTCACCGCCGACGGCCAGGTCGCGCACAGCGCCTGCGTGGGCTTCGGGCTCGAGCGCGTGGCGCTGGCGCTCTTCAAGACCCACGGGCTGGAGATCGGGCGCTGGCCCTCGCAGGTCCGCGATGTCCTCGGTCTGCGCTGAGGCGCGCGGAAGCGTCGCCCCCGTCCGGGTCGCCGACTACCGCCGCCACGCGATCCACGGCGAGGACCGCACGTGGATCGAGACCAACTGCTACACCGACCTCGTGGTCGAGATGCTGCACGCGCTCGGCCACGAGCCGTGCGCCATGCTCGCGTTCACGCTCGCCATCGACTTCGAGGGCGACCAGTGGACCTTCTTCAAGCCCCCCACGAGCGATCTTTGCGACCTCTACGGCGTGGACGTCCAGGAGCTGGCGATCTGGCGCCCGGTGCTCGAGCACGTGATCGAGCAGGTCTCGGCCGGCCGCATCGTGATGGTCGAGCTCGATTCCTTCTACCTGCCCGACACGGCGGGGACCGCGTACGGCATCGCCCACCAGAAGACGACCGTGGGCGTGAACGAGATCGACGCCGAGCGCGGCTGCATGGCGTACTTCCACAACCAAGGCTACTACGAGGTCGAAGGCGAGGATTTCCGCCGGGTCTTCGCGATCGAGGGGCTGCCGCCCTTCGCCGAGCTCGTGAAGCCCCTTCCCGGCTATGCGGTCCCGACGGGCGAGGCGCTCGTGCAGGCTTCGCTTGGCAAGCTCTCGCGCGAGCTCGCGCGCGTGCCGCGCGAAAATCCCTTTCCCCGCTTTCGCGCGCGGCTTGCCGCCGACTTCGATTCGCTCCTCGCGTCCGACCTCGAGCGCTTCCACAAGTACTCGTTCGCGACGCTTCGCCAGTACGGCGCGTGCTTCGAGCTCGCGCGCACCTACCTCGAGTGGCTCTGCGCCCACGGCGTGGCCGGGCTCGAGGTGCCGGGCAACGCGTTCTGGCGCATCGCCCAGTCGGCCAAGGCCTTCCAGTTCCAGCTCGCGCGCTCGATGGCGCGCAAGCGCCCGCTCGACCTCGCGCCGCTGGACGAGATGGGCGCGCAGTGGGACGTCGCCATGACGCTTCTCCGCTCGCGGTTCCAGTAGAGCCCCGCAGGCCCGGCGGGAATCACGTAACCTTGGCGCGATGAAATATCGCGCCCTTTTCGCCTGCCTTCTCGCGGCGTTCGCCCTCGCCGCGCATGCCAAGACCTTCCGCTGGGCCTCGCAGGGCGACGCGACGTCGCTCGATCCCCATGCGCAGAACGAGAACGTGACGAACCAGATCGCCGCGCTCGCATACGAGACGCTCCTCGCGTACGACAAGCAGATGAAGCTCACGCCCGCGCTCGCGGTGTCCTGGGAGAATCCCGACCCCAGGCGCTGGGTGTTCCACCTGCGCCCGGGCGTGAAATTCCACGACGGCACGCCCTTCACGGCCGACGACGTGGTCTTCTCGTTCGAGCGCGCGAAGACCACGACGGCCTCCTTCAAGCTCTACTCGAACGACTCGGGCGCCGCGCGCCGCGTGGACGACCTCACGGTGGAGTTCACCACCGCGAACCCCAACCCGATCGAGCTCAACACCGTCGCCAACATCTTCATCGTGAGCAAGCGCTGGTGCGAGAAGAACAACTCGCCGAAGGCGCAGGACATCAAGGACCGCGAGGAGACCTTCGCCGCGCGCAACGCCAACGGCACGGGCCCCTACATCCTCGTGTCGCGCGACGCGGGCGTGAAGACCGTCTACCGGAAGAACCCCGACTGGTGGGGCATCCGCGAGGGCCGCTTCGAGGGAAATGTCGATACCGTCGAGTACCGGCAGGTCACGAGCGCGCCCACGCGGCTTGCCGCCCTCAAGTCCGGCGAGCTCGATTTCGTCCTCGACCCGCCGGTGCAGGACATCCCGCGCCTGAAGGAAGACCCGTCGCTCAAGGTCTGGGAAGGCCCGGAGACGCGCATCATCTTCCTGGGCTTGGACCAGGCGCGCGACGAGCTCTTGTATTCGAGCGTGCGGGGCCGCAATCCCTTCAAGGACCTGCGCGTGAGGAAGGCGCTCTATCACGCGATCGACATCGAGGCCATGCGCACGCAGGTGATGCGCGGGCTCTCGATCCCCACCGGCATTCCGCTGCCCAGCACAAGGGGGCTGCCCGCCTCCATGGAAAAGCGCCTCGCCTACGATCCGGCCGCCGCGAAGCGCCTTCTCGCCGAGGCGGGCTACCCCGACGGCTTCGGCTTCACCCTCGATTGCCCGAACAACCGCTACATCAACGACGAGAAGATCTGTGTCGCGCTCGCCACGATGTGGGCCAAGGTGGGCCTGGACGTGAAGGTGGACTCGATGCCGCGCGCCCTCTTCTTCCCCAAGGCGCTCAAGCTCGACGTGACGGCGTACATCTGGGGGTGGGGCAGCGATTCGGGCGATGCCATCGACACGCTGAAGCCCGTGCTGCACAGCCGCGACGACAAGGGCAACGGGAACAACAACCTCGGCAACTACCGCAACGCCGAGCTGGATTCCCTCATCGAGGCCGCCGCCATCGAGATGGACCGCGGCAAGCGCCAGGACCTCATCGACCGCGCGGTGTCGCTCGTCCAGGACCAGGTGCTGGTGATCCCGCTGCACCGGCAGATGATCCCGTGGCTTTCGCGCGCGGGCATCACGGTCGTGCACCGCCCCAACAACCAGGTCTACGTTCCCTGGGTCAAGGTGCCCTGACGGGCGAGGTGCGCCAATAGCCGCGCGATGAGGTCTGTGCGCGGCTTCAGCTGCGAGAAGGTGTGGTCGGCCTGCGGGATCATCTCGAAGCGGATGCGCCCGTTCTTCAGGCCCTGCGCCGTGGCGCGCCGCGCGCTCGTCATGAGGATCTCGCGGCCCGGGTCGCTCTCGGCCACGAAGAGCGTCATGCGCCGGCGCATCGCCGCGAGGCGGCCCAGGTCGCGCGCGAGCCGCGAAGCCTTGTGCGGCAGGAGGATCTCCTTCAGCTCGTCGGCGCGCGCCTTCACACGCGCCGCGACCTGCCCCGCCACCACCTGGCCGAGTCGCACGAGGTTCACGTCTCCGCGCAGCAGCTTCTTCCAGCGCGAGCTGTCGCGCAACGACTTGCGGTACGCGACGGCATCCTCGAACTGCGTGGCCTGGTCGAACCCCTCCTCCCAATAGAACGTGAGCGGGTTGATGAGGATGAGCTCGCCGATCGATTCGTCCTCGAACTGGAGGCCCGCGTGGAACGACGTGTGCGCGCCCGAGCACAGGCCCAGCGCCGCGAAATCGCGGTAGCCGTAGCGCTCCTTCATGAACTCGAAGGCGGTGCGCGCGTCTTGCAGCGCGCTCGGCGGATAGGGGTCGTTCTCCCGGCCCTCGGTGCGCATCACGCTGTCGCCGATGCCTTCGAGGTCGAAGCGCAGCGACGGGAATCCCGCGGCGGCGAGCGCGCGCGCGACGATCACGCTCAGCCGGTTGGGTCCCACGTGGTGAACGCAGCCGGCGTTGAACATCACGATCGCGGGGCGGGTCACCTCGCCGATGGGCCGCGTCACGACACCGAAGAGGTGGCCGTCGGCGCCAAACGCGCAGGTCTCTTCCTCGATGCGCGTGGGTCCCGATTCCCCGGGCGCCTCGAAGGCCACCGGCCGCGCGGGCTCCGGATCGGGGGCCGGTGCATCGCAGGCCAATGCGCCGGCGGCGCTCCAATCCACGATCTTCGCGATGGCGTCCTGGGGCACGACGGTGTAGAGATGCTCCGCCAGCATCTCGTGCCAGCCCCCGAAGCGCGCGAGCTCCACCGGGATGTTCGCGTGCGCGACCGCCTGGCAGAACGCGTTGGACGGCGCCACGTCGTCGCGCGCCACGAGAAGCACCCGCGCAGCACGCGGCGGCGTGCGGACGAGGTCGATCCCGCGGATGGCCTCCGTGGTCTCGCGCGTCATCACGAAGCCCGCGCTCTCCATCAAGCCGTCGTCCCGCGAGCCCGCGCCCTCGACGCTCGAGGCGATCGCCTGCATCTCGCGCACGTAGCCCTTGCCCGAGACCGCCGGGTTCCAGAGGACCAGGTCGTCCACGGGCACCTCGCGCGAGGCGAGTGACGCGAGCGTGCCGCCCAGGCGCACGCCCACCAGGCAAAGGCGCTCGCGCCCCGTGAGCCGGCGTGCGGCCGCGCAGGCCTCGCGGACGTTGCCGATCCAGGTGCCTACCCGGTCCGAATCGAAGTCGTCGCCCGCGGAATCGCCCGTGCCGTGATAGTCGAAGCGCAGCGCCGGGATTCCGGCTCGCGCGAAACGATCGGCGAGGTGGCGCATCGTCCGGTGCGCGCGCGTGTACTCATACCCGCCCGGGGCGCAAAGGACGGCCACGCAGTCGCGCGCGGCCACCGCCGGCTCCGCATGGAGCCAGGCGAAGAACGCGTCGTTGCCGCTGCCGAGGTAGAGGGGCTTGCGTTCCATGGTCCTTTCAGCCGGCGGCCGCCGCCATGCCGAGGATCTCGTCCGGGGCCAGGCGCGCCACGTACCAGTCGAGCGCGCGCGCGAGGCCGTCGTGCACGCGGCAGGTGGGCTTGAAGCCGAGCAGCTCCCGGGCCTTGCCGATGTCGGCGAGGGAAAAGCGCACGTCGCCCGCGCGGAAGTCGCGGTAGACGGGCTTGGCGCACGAGAACGAGGCGTCCCGCCGCGAGAGCAGGTCCGCCAGGCTCGCGAAGAGCTGGTTCAGCGAGGTCTGCTCGCCGAGCGCCACGTTGTAGACGCGGTTCACCGCCTCCTCTTTCTCGACGGTGCCCGCGAGGAGGTTGGCCTGCACCACGTTGTCGATGTAGCAGAAGTCGCGCGCGGTCTCGCCGTCGCCGTTGATGTAGACCGCCTCGTCGCGAAGCATCGAGGCGATCCACTTGGGAATCACCGCGGCGTAGGCGCCGTCCGGGTCCTGGCGCGGCCCGAACACGTTGAAGTAGCGAAGCCCCACCGTCTGCAGCCCGTAGCAGCGGCCGAACACGTCGGCGTAGAGCTCGTTCATGTACTTGCCCGCGCCGTAAGGCGAGAGCGGCCGGCCGATGGTCTCTTCCACCTTGGGCAGCCCCGGGTGGTCGCCGTAGGCCGCGCTGGACGCCGCGTACACGAAGCGCTTCACGCCCGCGTCGCGCGCCGCGACCAGCATGTTGAGGAACCCGGTCACGTTGCTCTCGTGGCTCGCGATGGGATCGTCGATGGAGCGCGGCACGCTGCCCAGGGCCGCCTCGTGCAGGACGACGTCCACGCCCTGGCAGGCTTCGCGGCAGGTGTCGAGGGAACGGATGTCGCCCTCGATGAAGCGCAATTGGGCCCAGCGCCTGGCGCCGACCGCTTCGCGGACCTGGTCCAGGTTGTGGCGGAATCCCGTCGAGAAATTGTCCAGGCCGACCACGCGCTGGTCGAGCGCGAGGAGCGCCTCGAGGAGGTTCGAGCCGATGAAGCCCGCCACTCCGGTCACGAGCCACGTGCGGCGGCGGGTTCCGAGGATCGACTCGAGGAGGTTCGCTTGTTCCATGGTGTTCTCCGGTTATTCGGCCGCCGGCGCGGGTTGCGCGCCGGTGTGGCGTAGCGATGCGATGAAGCTGGTGAGCGAGCGGCGCTGCCCCGTGAGGAGCAGCGCGCCCGGATAGACGATGGCGAGGAGCGTGGCGCCGGCGGCGAGCGTCGGGAGCGCCGTCCAGCTCGTGGATCGCAGGGCGAGCGCCGCCACGCTGGCCGAGAGGACCGCGGCGCCGAGGATTCCACCCAGCGTCGCCCAGTCCTGGAGGTCGCGAAGGCGGATCTCGGTGCGGCTCGAGATCCTCGCCAGCGAGAGCGCGCGCTCGAGGTAGATCGCACCCACGCTTCCGAACGCGGCACCCGGGAGGCCGAGGGTCACGGCACCGAGATAGCTCGCGGGAATCGCGACCGCCAGCACCAGCGCGTTCACGCGCGCGGCGAACGGGCCTTCCTTCAGGAGGAAGAGCAGGCTCACGACTTCCACCACCATCGCGATGAGGCCCACCACGTAGATGCGCAGCACGGGGACGGCGTCCACGTACGCGCTCGTGTAGATCAGCGAGATCAGCGGCTGGGCGAAGGCAAAGGCGAAGGCGAGCAGCGGGTAGACGAGGAGAGCCACCATCGCGTTGGCACGGCTGTTGAGCGAGAGCATCGTGCGCAGGTCGCCCGTGGAGTGCACCCGGCTCATCGACGGCATGAACACGTGGTTCACCGACTGGCGAAACATCTGCACCATGGGCGCCATGACGGTGGCCACGGAAAAGGATGCGAACTGGGTGACCGAGAAGAGGGTCGCCGCGATCCACTGGTCGCCCTGGGCGCGCAGCCCGTGCAACCCTCCGGAGAGGGCGAAAGGCGCCGCCTGCTTGAGCTGCTCGGCGAAAGGCTTCTTCTCGATCCACGGGCCGGCCATGCCGTGGAAACGGGCCACGTAGACGAGGAGCAGCGTCGCCTTGAAGCCGGTGAAGGCCGCGAGCACCCAGAGCACCGCCACCAGGTCGCCGGTCATGAGGGCCGCCCCGGAGAGCGCCAGGGCGCGCATCGCGGAGAGCCCCACGATGGCCTTGGCCTGCCACTGCACCCGCTCGTCCACCGTGGGAAGCACGTCGAGCACCCAGGAGAACACCCAGAGCGCCGTGAAGAGCGGCACGACACCGCCCGCGTCGGTCATGAGGCCGTGCATCGACACGGGCAGCCACGGATCGAGCGGCGACATGATCCACGCCGACACGAGGGCCGCCAGCGCGAGGAAGACCAGGCACTGGTGCAGGTAGAGCCGGCGCCCGCGCGCGTCGGAGCGCGGCATGAAGTAGTAGAGGCTCTGGGGCATGCACATGGGCATCACCATGAGCAGCGTGCTCGTGGCGAGCCAGAGCAGCCGGTACTCGCCGAACTCGTAGCGGTCGAGCGCGCGCGTGAGCACCATGGGCAGGATGAACTGCAGCCCGTAGTCGATGGCGTAGGCGCTGCCCAGGGAAATCGCGCGCCGCTCGAGGGATGCCGAGGGGCTCACCTGCGCGCCTCCGTGAGGAGCGCGATCTCGCGCTCGTAGCGGTCGATCACCGCCTCGACCGAATGGCTCGCGCGGAAATGCGCCTCCACGCGCCTGGAGGCTTGCTGCCAGAGGACGTCGTCGCGCATGAGCCGCTCGATCTTCCAGCTCGCCTGCGACACCTCCTCCACCGCGTCGTACACCGGCTCGCCGTCGGCGCCGCGCGAGCCCGTGTCGATGAAGGCCAGGGTCGGCACGCCGCGCGACCATGCCTGCAGGAAGGTGTTGGGGAAGCCCTCGTAGAGCGAGGTGTTGAGCACGAGGCGCGCGCCGTTGAACCAGCGCTCGGCCTCGGTGAACGGCACGAAGCCCTTCATCTCGAGGTTCGGAATCGCACGGGCCGCCTCCTGCAATCCGCGGAAGTATTCCTGCGACCTGCGGTCCGGGTCCGGCCCGCCGATCATCACGAAGCGGTGCTGCGGCAGGCGCCGCGCGAGCTCGAGCGCCAGCTCCGCACGCTTCGAGGGGCGGATTGACGCGGTCCAGAGCACGTAGCCGCGCGGATCGTTGCTTGCGCCGGCCGGCGGCACATAGCAGCTCGGGATAACCGCGCCTTCGATGCCGTAGTGGTCGAAGAGCTGCTTCTGCTGGACGTCGTTCTGGGTCACGATGCGATGGACGTGGCGCACGCCCCACTGGAAGATCTTCTTGTCGCGCCCGAAGCGGATGTCCTCCTCGCCCGGCAGGAAGTCCACGTCGGAGGCGCCGGCGTAGATCGATTTCCTGCCGTGCACCTTGCAGAACGCGGCCATGTACGCGGTGTGCACCGCGGCCGTGCGCTGGTAGTAGACGTCGGCTCCCACCCGCTTCATCGCGGCCCAGAGCGCCGTGAAGCGCGGGTGGACGAAGCGAATCCCCGGCAGTCCCGCGTCGGGCTCGTGCAGGTTGCGGATCGTGACGCCGTCGATCACCGTGCCGTCGGCCTGGCCGTAGTCGAGGCAGATCATCGAGACGCGATGGCCGCGGCGCGCGAGCGCGGGCGCGATCATGCTCTGCTGGACCTCGGCCCCGCCGACGACCTTGATCGACGTGTCGCCGGAGATGACAGGCCAGGTCGTGGGCGCGACGAAGCACACGTGCGCGCGCCGCAGCGCCAGGGGCGCGGCGGGCGTGGCCTTGCCCACGGGGGCCGCCTCAAGCGGGCCGGGCAAGGAGGCTCGGGCGAAGGTATTGCCGGTAGACACGTTCAAGGTTCTCGGTGGCGGTTTCGATGCTGGCGTGCGTGCGCACCCAGCGCTTCTGCTCGGCCGCGATCTCGTCGCGGTCGATGAATGCCTCGACGATGGCCTCGGCCATCTCGCCGGGGCGGCGCGAGGCGATGACCTGCTCCCCGCGCGGGAGGATATGGCGGATGTCGGAGTAATCGGTGCTCACGACGGGAACGCCCAGCACCATCGCCTCCAGGACGGAATTGGGAAATCCCTCCCAGGCGGAAGTGACGAAGAGCACGTCGCACTGGGCCACGATGGCCGGAAGGTCCTTGCGGTTGCCGGCGAACTTCGCGCGATCCCCGAGGCCCAGCTCCGCGTGAAGGCGCATCGCCTCTTCCTTGTAGGCGCTCGTGTCCGAATGCACGCCCGCCTTGTAGCCGGCCGCGCCGGCGAGCGAGTCGCCGAGGAAGAGCACGCGCCAGCCCGGATCCTTCCTGAAAAGCTCGGCGGCGGTGCGCAGCGCGAGGGGATAGTCCTTGGCGGGCTTGATCGCGCCGATCAGCACGGCGACCTTCACGTCGTCGCGGCCGAAGAACTCGCGCTTGTAGCCCACCGCGCTCTCGCCGCGGCGCTCGAACTCGTCGATGCGCATGCCGTTCCACACCACGTGCATCTGCTCGGGCGCGTAGCCGTAGAGCTTCTGGGCGAAGCGGCTGCCGGAGCGGCTGTTGGCGACCACGCCGTCGACGAGAGCCTTGGTGAGCCAGTGGCCCATGCGCTGCGTGCCCGAGATCGTGTAGTTGTCGCTGCGCTCGGAGTTCAGCACCGGCACGCCCGTCGCCACGCAGGCGAGGCGCGAATAGATCTCGGCGTCGAAGAGGAATGCGTGCACGATGTCGGGCTTCCAGGAGCGCACGAAGCGGCGCAGGCGCCCGATCACCTTCCCGTCGAGCTTGCTGCGCTTCTGGTCGACGATGAGCTCCACGCCCGAGCCCTGGAGGTCCTTCGCGCGCGGCACCACGTCGTTCATGGTGTAGACCGCGACGTCGTGGCCGCGGCGCACGAGCTCGCGCGCCAGCTCCACGAGCTGCTTCTGGGCCCCGCCCAGGTCGAGGTCACTGACAGTGAACAGCACGCGCATCTTCGAATCCTTGGTGGTGGGTCTCGACACCCTTCTCCCAGCGATCGCGCCACATCTCGAAGGCGAGCAGCAGCCAGACCTTCTGCACGTCCAGGCGCTCGTTCGCCGGGCCGCCCTCGCGGAAATTGGCGACCGCGCGGCGCACGCAGGCCGGATCGAAGATGCCCGCGTCCTTCACGCGCTTCGGGTCGAGGTAGTCGTCGATGAGGTGCGCGAGCTCCCCGCGCAGCCAGCGCCCCAGCGGGATCGCGAAGCCCTGCTTGGGCCGGTCGATGAGCTCGCGCGGCACGTGGCGATAGAGGATGCGGCGCAGGAGGTGCTTGGTGCCCAGCTCGCCGCGGCGCATCGAAAGCGGCAGCCGCATGGCGAGCTCCACGAGGCGGTGGTCCAGGAGCGGCTCGCGCCCCTCGAGGCCCGCGGCCATGGTGGTGCGGTCGACCTTCACGAGGATGTCGTCGGGCAGGTAGTGGCGAAGGTCGGTGAGCGACATCTGGTCGGCGAAACCGGCCGCCTCCACGCCGGCGCGCGCGGCCGTGGGCGCGCCCATGAGCTCGCCGATCTCCCACGGCGTCCAGAAGGACATGGCGAGGTCGTACATCGTGCCGCGGTCGAGCGTGGGGAAGAGGGCATGCAGCTTTTCCAGGCGCTCGGCCACGTTGCGCCGCAGGCCATGGCGCCAATTCGCGGGCAGTGGTGCCGCCTGGAGCGCACGGCGAAGCGCCGCGTGGGGAAGGCTTCCCAGCGCATGGCGCGCGAAGCCGGGCACGCGCGAGAGCTGCCGCTCGCGCTCGAGCACCACGCCGTAGTGCGAGTAGCCGCTGAAGAGCTCGTCGCCGCCGTCGGCCGAGAGCGCCACCTTCACGTGCTGGCGCGCCATCTTCGAGACGAGGTAGGTCGGCACGCCCGACTGGTCGCCGAAGGGCTCGTCGAAGAGGTCGGCCCATTGGCCCAGCACGCCCAGCATGTCGCGCGCGGTGACGATCTGCTCGGTGTGCTGCGTGCCGAGGTAGGTCGCGACCTTGCGGGCCCAGCGCGACTCGTCGTAGCGCGGGTCGTCGAAGCCGATGGTGAAGGTGCGAATCTCGCCCCCGCCGTAGCGGCTGAGGAGCGCGGCGACGAGCGTGGAATCGAGGCCCCCGGAAAGGAAGATCCCGACGGGCACGTCCGCCACCATGCGGTAGCGGCACGCGTCCACCATCATGAGCTCGAGGCGCTGCTCGAGGGAATCCTCGCTGCCCTCGAGCATGGGCTCCTTCGGCGCGGGATCCCAGTAGCGGTGCGAGGCGGGCTCGCCCACCTCGCCCAGCTCGAGCCAGTGGCCCGGCATGAGCTTGCAGACGTTGCGATAGATGGAACGCGGCGCGCTCACATAGCCGTACTGCAGGAATTCGCCCACCGCGTCGCGATCGATGCCGGCATTCCACTCGCGGAAGGCGCGCAAGGCCTTCAGCTCCGACCCGAACCAGAAGCGCGAGCCGTCCCACGCGTAGTAGAGCGGCTTCACGCCGAGGCGATCGCGGATCAGCGTCATGCGCCGCTCGCGCTCGTTCCACACGGCGATGGCGAACATGCCGACGAACTTGTCGACGGCCTTCACGCCCCATTCCTGGAGCCCCGCGAGGAGGACCTCGGAGTCCCCGCTGCTGCGGAAGCGATGGCCGAGGGCCTCGAGCTCCGCGCGCACGGCGGCGAAGTTGTAGATCTCGCCGTTGAAGACCATGGTGAGCGCGCCGTCGGGCGAGCGCATCGGCTGGTGGCCCAGCGGCGAGAGGTCGAGGATCGAAAGGCGCGTGTGGCCCAGCCCCACGCGCCCGCCGGAGCGCACCCATACGCCCTGGTCGTCGGGACCGCGGACCCGAAGCGTCTCGACGGAGGCCGGGAGGTCCGCGATCCAGGCTCCCGGATCGCCGCGCCTTGCCCAGTAACCGGTGATTCCGCACATGGCTAGATCCTCTCCCCGTGCGCGAAGCGCGGCCGGGGCGCCACCACGGGCGCCGCCACCACGGCGGGACGCCGCGCCTTGTCCGCCTCGATGAGGCGCTTGGTCTTCACGCCGAATAGGAGGCCCACGGCGAGCCAGAGGAAGCTCTGCTCGGGCACCGGGAGGAAGCTCGAGCCCACGAAGCCCGCGACGGCGAAGGCGAGGAGCGCCACGGACGCGCCCTCGAAGAAGCCCTGCTCGTGGGGAGCGAGGCCCTGGTCCTTCGCGAGCTGGCGAAAGCCCTTCCACATCGTGAACCAGAAGCCGAGCACGAGGAGCGCGCCGATGACGCCGCAGTCCATGACGAGCCCGATGAAGGCGCTGTGCGGATGGGTCACCTCCATCATCGTGCCCATCCGCATGGCCGGGGCCCAGAGCACCGACTGCAGCCCGTGGCCGAGGAATGGCTTGTCGAAGATCTGGGGTATGAGGGGCGTCCAGATGTCGCTCACGCGGCCCGCGCTCATGCCCGTGGCGCCCTCGTCGGCGCCCATCTCCATGCGGTAGATGATCGCGCCGGGAGTGAAGACGAGGACGAGCGGGACCACGACCGCGAGCAGCAGCAGCGTCTTCTTGTTGGGACGCGCGGCGACGTACATGAGCCCGATCAGCACGCAGCTCGTGATGGCCGCGCGGGAGAAGGTGAGCACGAGCGCGATCCCGACCACCCCCATGGTGAGGAAGAGCATGGTCTTCAGCATCGGCCTGCGCGTCCGGTCCCAGGTGAAGAGGAGCATCGCCAGCGCGGACGTGTAGAGGCGGCCGAGGTCGTTGGCGTGCATGCCGAGCGGGGAGAAGAAGGCGCGCGCGAACTCGCCCGCGAGCTGGCCGAACTTGACCCCGGCATTGAGGAAGAATCCGATCGCGAGGCCCGCCATGATCCACATCGAGATGATGGCGGGCGTGAGGAACTTCTCGGGCGAGCGGCTGCGTGCGTAGGCCGCGCCCACCATGAGCGCGTAGACCACCATGATGAGGGGCTTCACCAGCTCGTCACGCACGTAGCCGAACGCGTTGGTGAAGTCGATCACGTTGCCGAGGTAGAAGTCGGGCGGGATGAGCGGGACGTTCTTCATCCCGTTCAGGGCCGCGTAGGTCATGGGCACCACGTAGGCCAGGACCACCCAGGGCATGAAGCGGCGGATCGAGCCGTCGGGCATCGCGACCATGAGGAAGGACGCGAAGGTGCCGATCAGCAGCACGTTGAGGGGGTTGAGGCCCGTGATGCCGAACATCGCCCGCGGGAAGATGTAGCTCGCCGAGATCGGCATGATGAAGATCATCATCATCACGCCCACGCGGAAATCGCGGACCGTGAAGACGCACACGATGGCCGCCGCGCAGATGAGCGCCGCGGAAAGGCCGGCGACCGCGACGAAGGCGCCCCAACCCACCGCCATGGCGATG
>DATBEA010000338.1:0-2609 GCA_036276215.1 Usitatibacter sp. | reverse complement strand
CCGGGCCCGCGGCGAGGCGCGCGGCTTGTCAAGCATCCGCGCGGAGGGAGCATTCGCCCGCGGATCGCCATGGGCCTGCCATCGGTTCGCCACCGCAGGCTGCGAGGCTTCGATCCCAGGCCACAGACTCAAGGGAACCCGCATGAAATTCGCGCTGCTGGGCAGGCTCGCCACGATCGCGGCCGTGGCGGTCGCGATCCTCGTTCCCATCCACATGATCGAGGGGAAGATCGCCGAGCGGCAGGCCACCGCCGAGGGCGTGGTGCAGGGCTTCGCCTCGGAGACGAGCGGCCCGCAGGTCGTGGCGGGGCCCTTCCTCGCCCTGTCCTGCGAGGAGACGGTGATGGTCGAGCGCCAGGTCATGCACGAGGGAAAAGCACAGACCATTTCCGAGCCGCGCACCAACACCTGTCCCACCGCGTTCTTCACGCCGCGCACGTTCGGCGCCGCCGCCAATGCGCCGGTGGAATCGCTGCACCGGGGCCTCTATGCCATCCGCCTCTACCGCGCCGAGCTCACCCTGGACGGAGCTTTCGAATGGCCCGAGCCGCCGCCGACGGAAGGCGCGATCCGGCGCGAATGGATGCAGGCGTGGCTCGTGACCTACGTGAAGGATCCACGCGGCATCAAGGCGCTCGCCTCCGCGACGGCTCCCGCCAAGGGTGCACCGCCCACGGTGCGCGCCATCGAGCGCTTCGCGATCCGCGAGCCGCTGGGCTCGTGGTCGGGCCGCAAGCCCGGAACGCCGGTGGAGTTTTCCTATCGGCTCACGCTCGCGGGCACCTCGAGCTTCGGCATCGCGCCCGTGGGCGGCGCCAACGACATCCGCATCACTTCCACCTGGCCGCATCCGTCGTTCGGGACGAGCTGGTCGCCCGACGAGCGCTCCATCAACGCCGCAGGCTTCGACGCGCGCTGGCGGATGACGGCGGAGGCGACCGGGGGCGAGGCCAGGTGGCGCCAGCGCCTCGCGAAGGAGCCCCTCGAGATTCCCGACGCCGGCGTCACCCTGTACGACCCGGTGAACGTCTACCTCCTCGCCTACCGCGCCACCGAGTACGCATTCCTCTTCGTGCTCTTCACGTTCGCGGCGCTGGCGCTCGCGGAGCTGCTCGCGGGCATCCGCCTGCACGCGATGCAATACGCGCTCGTCGGATCGGCGATCGCGATCTTCTTCCTCCTGCTGATCGCGCTATCCGAGCACTACCCGTTCCGCGAGTCGTACGCCGGGTCGGCCGCGGCATGCGTGGGGCTGCTCACCTGGTACCTGCGCCACCCGCTGGGCACCTGGCTTCGCGCCGCGCTCTTCTTCGCCCTGTTCGTGTCGCTGTACGGCTCGCTCTACGTGCTGCTGCAGAGCGAGGACAACGCCCTGCTGTTGGGCTCGCTCATGACTTTCGCGGTTCTCGCCTTCGCCATGATCGCCACCCGCAAGCTCGACTGGGGGGCGGTGTCGCGCGGCTTCCTCAGCCCTTCACGCAAAGCACCTGCTTGAGCGTGGCGACGATGTCGACGAGGTCCGATTGCGCGCCCATGACCCGGTCGATGTCCTTGTACGCCGAGGGGATCTCGTCGATCACGCCCTCGTCGGTACGGCACTCGACGCCCGCGGTCTGGGCGCGCAGGTCCTCGCGGGTGAAGAGCTTGCGTGCGCGCGCGCGGCTCATGGTGCGCCCGGCGCCGTGGGAGCAGGAGCAGTACGAGGCTTCGTTGCCCTTGCCGCGGACGATGAAGCTCTTGCTGCCCATGGAGCCGGGGATGATGCCGAGCTCGCCTGCGCGGGCGCTCACCGCGCCCTTGCGCGTGATCCAGACGCGCTCGCCCAGGTGCTGCTCGATGCGGGCGTAGTTGTGGTGGCAGTTGGTGGCCTCGCCCAGGAACTTCACCTTGCGCCCGAGCGCCTTCTCGATCGCGCGATGCACGAGGTCCAGCATGAGATCGCGATTGAGCGACGCGTACTCCTGGGCCCAGCCGAGGCCTTCGACGTAGGAGTCGAACTCCGGAGTTCCCTCGTCGAGCCACGCGAGGTCGCGGTGGGGCAGCTTGCGATCCACGCGCTGCGCGATTTCCTTCGCCATCGTGATGGCCGCTTCGCCGATCTGGTTGCCGATGCCGCGCGAGCCGGAATGCAGCATGATCCACACCGCGCCCTCGGTATCGAGGCAAAGCTCGACGAAGTGGTTGCCGCCGCCGAGCGATCCCAGCTGGCGCCAGACGCGGCCTCCCTCGACGCGGCCGAGGCGCTCGAGGATCCGAAGCTTCGGGAAGCGGCGCCCCAGCTCGTCGAAGCGCTCGCGAAGGCGCCCGTGCGGCTCGAGTGCCTCCTTGTGGAAGTCGAACCCCACCGGAACGTCGCGCTCGATCTGCGAGCGGACCTTCGAGAGGCTCCCGGGCAGGTCCTTCGCGGCAAGGTCGGTCTTCACGGCGAGCATGCCGCAGCCGATGTCCACGCCGACCGCCGCGGGCACGATGGCCGCGCGGGTCGGGATCACGGTGCCCACCGTCGCGCCCTTGCCCAGGTGGACATCGGGCATCACGGCGATGGGCCCCGCGAGGATCGGAAGCTGGGCGACCTGGCGGATCTGCTCCATCGCCTCGGGCTCGACGGG
>DATBEA010000337.1:0-3312 GCA_036276215.1 Usitatibacter sp. | reverse complement strand
CGGGAGACCATCGGCCGAAGCCGTGCGTCGATCCCGGCGAGCGTGAGCTTGGCGCCCGCGGCGGCAAGGGGCGCGGCGTATCGCAGGAAGAAGAGCACGTCGCCCAGGCCCTGCTCGGCGCGGATCGCGATGTGGGCGCCTTCGAGCGGATCGGGCAGCGGCGGCGGATAGCTCCTCGCCGCGATGCGCTCCAGGATGGCGCGACCGCGCGTGGGACGGTAGAGATGCTCGCGCCATCCGGGCTCGAGCTCACCGCGCCTCAGCCGCTCGAAAGCCCGCGTCGAATAGGCCTCGGCCAGGTCGGGCGCTTCGGCCAGGGCCCGCTCGAGAAGCGCCATCGCCTTTTCGCTGCCGTCCATGGCGAGGTACATGGCCGCGAGCTGCGTCATGCCCCGCGCATCGAGGCCGTCCTCGGCCTCGCGCATCTTCGCGAGCGCCTCGGCCCTCCTCCCCAGCGACTTGAGCACCAGCGCCTGGTTCACCCGTGTCTCGGGGGAGGAGGAGCTCGCGGCTTCGGTCGCATCGAAGGCGGCGAGCGCTTCGTCGAACCTTCCCAGGCGCATGAGCACCGTGCCGCGCGCGCTGAGGACCTCGGGCGCGCTGGACGAACCCTGGGCGCGCTCGATCTCGACCAGGGCCTCGCCGGGATGCCCGTCGGCCTCGAGGGCGAGCGCAAGCTGGCTTCTCGCGAGCGCATCTTGCGGCGCGCGCTCGAGATGCTCGCGCAGGGCCTTGATCGCCGCCGGCCGGTCGCCGCTTTCGAGGAGGCCCAGCGCGCACATGCGCCGCACGTCGTCGCGTCCCGCTCCCAGCTCGAGCGCCTCGCCCCACGAGCGCGCGGCTTGCGGATCGCGCCCCAGCTTTCGCAACGCGCGCGCCCGGTTCATCCGCGCCTCGACCGCTTTCGGGTCGAGGGCGATCGCGGCGTCGAAGCTCGAGACCGAATCCTCGAAGCGGCCGGCGCGAAACAACGCGACGCCCAGGCCGTTGCGCGCATCGGAAAAACGCGGATCGGCGCGCACCGCCGAGGTGAACGAGCCGATCGCTTCGTCGAGGCGCCCCAGCTGCTCGTACGCGAGGCCGAGGGCCGCATGGGCCTTCGCGCGCCGTGGCTCGGCCTGCACGCATCGCGTGAGCCGCTGCACGGCGAGGTCGTAGTGCCCCATGCGGTTGGCGAGCACGCCGCCGAAATACGCGACCTCGGAGTCCCGGGGATGGCGCGCGAGCAGCTCGGCGCACACGCCCTCGGCCGTCGCGAGGCGTCCCTGCTGGAAAAGGCTCACCGCGCGCTCGAAGTCCTTGCGCGCCGGCGGCGGCAGCGGCGGGCTCATGGGGCCCCGGGCGCGAGATCCGCGGCGAGGCGGGCCAGGGCCTCGTCCCACGTCGCGTCGCCGCGCGCGCGATACAGCGGAAATTCCGGGAACCACGGCGAGCGCGGCGAATCGCGCGTCCAGCGCCATTCGGGCGGCCACGGCACGAGGACCCGCGCGGCCTTCGCGAGGCCGGCGCGCAGGTGCAGGTTCGTGTTGCTCACGCAGACGTATTCGTCGACGGCGTCCATGAGGGCGAGCATGTCCTCGAGGTCCGCGTTGGCGGCGCCAAGGTCCGCGACGGGCTTTCCCAGCGCGGCGGCGAATGCCGCCGCCTCGGCCGGCGCGGGATCGCGCTGCACGCTCACGACGCTGCCCGGGCAGGCGTGAAGCGCGGCGCCGAGCGCCGCGGGATCCACGGCCTTCGAGAGCACGGCCTTGCCGCTGCGCGGCAGGCCCGCGCGCCACGTGATCGCCGTGTACGGCCCGGGACCGGACGCGGCGAGCTTCTCGCGCCACGCTTGCACGCGCCCTGGAAGCGGGACGAGCCGTACAGGCGCGGGGAAGCTTTCCGCGGCGCCCAGCAGGCTCGGGAGCTCCGCGAGCCAAAGGCGATGCGAGTCCGGGCCGGCCGGCGCGGGCGCCGTGGCCGGCGTCGCCGATTCCACGTGGCCGTTTCGCACGAGGATCGCGCCGATGCGTTCGTCGCCCCAGAAGCGAAGGCGGGCGCCCCGCTCGCGCAACGCGGCAGCGAACCTGATGAAGAAGAGCACGTCCCCCAGTCCCTGGTCGCCATGGAGCGTGAGCTCGGCCCCCTGCAGCGGCGCCGGGAGCGTCGTGGCGTGCGCCACGGTCATCGCGAGTCCCATGTCGCGAAGGTTGGCGCGGGGATCGGGGCGCCAGGGATAGGCCTCCCACGCTTCCTTCCAGCGCGAGAGCGAGAGCAGGCACATCGCGAGGTTGATCCGCGCCGCGGGAAAGGCGGGGCGCAGCTGCACGGCGCGCCGCGCGGCCACCAGCGCGCGGTCGAAATCGCCGCTTTCGCGAAGGGCCAACGCGAGGTTCGCGTAGGGCTCGGGCATCGTCGGCGCGATGCGCACGGTGCGCTCGAGCACCGCGATCGCCGCGGGGATGTCTCCCATCACGTAGCGGATCGTCCCCAGGTTGGCGTTGAACGTGGGATTGCGCGGCTCGGCGGCGAGCGAGCGCTCCAGCAGCGGGAGGCCCTCGTCGAAGCGCCCCAGCTGGCAAAGCGCATAGCCCTTGAAGTGCTGGGCCGCGACGTGGCCGGGCTGGGAGGCCAGGACCTGGTCGAAGCGCGCGACGGCGTCGCCCGGCGACCCGCGCCGGAAGACTTCCATCGCGGCCTGGAAGGCCTCTGGGGAGCTTGCCATCATCGAAATCGATTATCCTACGGCGAGCCCCCAGCCGGCCATTCTCGGAGCGGCAAATCCCCTTGGTCCCCGACGCAGTCGACCTTTCCGCGGTTCGGCGCGCGCTGGTGGTGAAGCTGCGCCACCACGGCGACGTCCTGCTCACCTCGCCGGTGTTTCGCGTGCTGCGCGATCGCGCGCCCCACGCGGAGGTGGATGCGCTCGTCTATGCCGACACGCGCGACATGCTCGAGGGACACCCGTCGATCTCGAGGATCCACACGATCGATCGCTCGTGGAAGCGCTCGGGAATCGCCGCGCAGGGTCGCCACGAGCTTTCGCTCTGGAACGCGCTTCGCGGGCGGCGCTACGACCTCCTCGTGCACCTCACCGGCCATCGCCGGGGCATGTGGCTCGCGCAGACCCTGCGGCCGCGCTGGTCGGTGGCGCCCTCGGGCGAGGGACGGCTCTGGCAATCGGCCTTCACGCATCTCTATCCGCTTCCCCGCCATACGCCCAGGCACGCCGTGGAGGCGAACCTCGACGCGCTGCGCCGCATCGGCGTCTATCCCGACGAAGCCCAGAAGCCGCTGGTGCTGGTGCCGGGCGACGCGGCGGCCGCGCGCGTT
>DATBEA010000336.1:0-3115 GCA_036276215.1 Usitatibacter sp. | reverse complement strand
GTGCCCATGCCCACGCGCATCGAGCGTTTCGACATCCTGCGCTCGCCGCACAAGAACAAGACCTCGCGCGACCAGTTCGAGATCCGCACGCACCTGCGCCTGATGGACATCATCGAGCCCACGGACAAGACCGTGGACGCGCTGATGAAGCTCGACCTCCCGGCCGGCGTGGACGTGGAAATCAAGCTCTAAATTATTGTATAATCGACGGTTTACTGCGCTACCCCTGCAAGGGCGGACGTGCAGAAGGTGAAGGGCCGATCAATTGCTATCGGCACCCGCGCGAGAGCCGGCACATCGGCGCCGCGGGCCAACTAGAAAGGAACGCAAGATGAGTCTCGGACTCGTCGGCCGCAAGGTCGGCATGATGCGCATCTTCAAGGACGACGGCACCTCCGTCCCCGTGACGGTGCTGGATTGCTCAGGCAATCGCGTCACCCAGATCAAGACCGAGGAAGCCGACGGCTACGTGGCCGTCCAGGTGGCCTTCGGCAAGCGCCGCGCCTCGCGCGTGGTGAAGGCCATGGCCGGGCACTACGCCAAGGCGGGCGTCGAGGCCGGCACGCAGATGCGCGAATTCCGCATCGACGCCAAGACCGCGGGCGAGCTCAAGGTCGGCGCCGAGCTGAAGGTCGACATCTTCCAGCCGGGCATGAAGGTGGACGTCTCGGGCACCACGCACGGCAAGGGCTTCGCCGGCGTGATCAAGCGTTACCACTTCTCGTCCAACCGCGCCTCGCACGGCAACTCGCTTTCGCACAACAGCCCCGGCTCCATCGGCATGGCGCAGGACCCGGGACGCGTCTTCCCCGGCAAGCGCATGTCGGGGCACCTCGGCAACGTGAAGCGCACGATCCAGCTGCTGGAAATCGCGCGCGTGGACGCCGAGCGCTCGCTCATCATGGTGAAGGGCTCGGTCCCGGGCGCCAAGAACGGCGCCGTCGTGGTCCGTCCCAGCGTGAAGGCCTCCGTGAAGGCCGCCGCGAAGGGAGGCAAGTAATGGAGCTCAAGCTGATCAACGAGAAGGGCGAGGCGCTCAAGCCCGTCGACGCGTCCGAGACCCTCTTCGGTCGCGACTACAACGAGGCGCTCGTCCACCAGGTCGTGGTCGCCTACAACGCCAACGGCCGCCAGGGCTCGCGTGCGCAGAAGACGCGGAGCGAGGTGCGCCACTCCACCAAGAAGCCGTGGCGCCAGAAGGGCACCGGCCGCGCGCGCGCCGGCATGACCTCGAGCCCGCTGTGGCGCGGGGGCGGGCGCATCTTCCCGAACAAGCCCGACGAGAACTTCACGCAGAAGGTGAACCGCAAGATGTACCGCGCCGGCATGGCGTCGATCCTCTCGCAGCTCGTGCGCGAGGAGCGCCTCTCGGTGATCGAGGCGCTCACGCTCGAGCAGCCGAAGACGAAGCTCCTCGCGGGCAAGCTTCGCGACCTCGGCATGCACGACGTGCTGATCCTCACCGACAAGCCCGACGACAACCTCTTTCTCTCGGCGCGCAACCTGCCCAACGTGATGGTGCTGGAAGCCCGCCACGCCGACCCCGTGAGCCTCATGCGCTTCGAGAAGGTGCTCGTGACGCGCGCCGCGGTGAAGCACCTCGAGGAGGCACTGGCATGAACCAGGAAAGACTGACCCGGGTCATCGTGGGCCCGGTGATCTCCGAGAAGGCGACCCTCGTGGGCGAGCTGCGCAAGCAGGTCGTGTTCGAGGTCCTGCCCGACGCCACCAAGGCCGAGATCAAGGCCGCGGTGGAGCTGCTCTTCAAGGACCAGAAGGTCCAGGTGGGCGCCGTGAACGTGCTCAACGTGAAGGGCAAGGAGAAGCGGCACGGCCGCTTCGTCGGGCGCCGCAAGTCCATCAAGAAGGCGTACGTGAGCCTGGTGGGCGACGGCGACATCAACTTCGTGGAAGGAGTGGCCTAGCCATGGCGCTCGTCAAGACCAAGCCCACCTCGGCCGGACGCCGGTCGATGGTGAAGGTGGTGAACCATGACCTGCACAAGGGCGCCCCGCACGCGCCGCTCGTGGAGGCGCTGCACAAGCGCGCCGGCAGGAACTCCATGGGCAACATCACCACGCGCCACCAGGGTGGCGGCCACAAGCACCACTACCGCATCATCGATTTCCGCCGCAACGACAAGGACGGGATCCCGGCGAAGGTGGAGCGGCTCGAGTACGACCCGAACCGCAGCGCCAACATCGCGTTGATCCTGTACGCCGACGGCGAGCGCCGCTACATGATCGCGCCCAAGGGCCTCACGGTCGGGCAGAAGATCGAGGCCGGAGCCGAGGCGCCCATCAAGTCGGGCAACGCGCTCCCGCTTCGCAACATCCCCGTGGGCACCACGGTGCACTGCGTCGAGATGATGCCCGGCAAGGGCGCGCAGATCGCCCGCGCCGCGGGCGCCGGCGTGCAGCTCCTCGCGCGCGAAGGCGAGTACGCCCAGCTTCGCATGCGCTCGGGCGAGATCCGCCGCGTGCACGTGAACTGCCGCGCCACCATCGGCGAGGTGGGCAACGAAGAGCACAACCTGCGCGTGATCGGCAAGGCGGGCGCCAACCGCTGGCGCGGCATCCGCCCGACGGTTCGCGGCGAGACCATGAACCCGGTCGACCACCCGCTGGGCGGCCGCACGCGCGGCAACCGCCACCCCGTGAGCCCGTGGGGGCAGCCCGCCAAGGGCAAGAAGACCCGCTCCAACAAGCGCACGCAGACGATGATCGTGCGCAGCCGGCACAAGAAGGCGTAAGGAAACCCTATGGCACGCTCAATCAAGAAGGGCCCGTTCGTGGACGGGCATCTCATGAAGAAGGTGGAAGTGGCCTCGGCCTCGAAGGACAAGCGCCCGATCAAGACCTGGTCGCGCCGCTCCACCGTCCTGCCCGATTTCGTCGGGCTCACCATCGTGGTGCACAACGGCAAGCAGCACATCCCCGTCTACGTGACCGAGAACATGGTGGGCCACAAGCTCGGCGAGTTCGCGCTCACCCGCATCTTCAAGAGCCACTCGGCAGCGGGCAAGCGGACCGAGGAAGCGGTGGGCCGCGAACGCAAGGCGGCGCCGGGCACGCAGGGACCTGCAGCGGCGCCCGCCGCCGCCCCAGCGGCGGCT
>DATBEA010000335.1:0-7027 GCA_036276215.1 Usitatibacter sp. | reverse complement strand
GACGCTGCTCGACTACGGCCCCGACGCCGTCATCATGAAGGGCCTCGACGGGAAGAACTGGGGCCTGAAGGACTACGAGGCGCGCGGCGGCTACGAGGCGCTGAAGAAGATCGTGAACGACAAGATGGCGCCCGAGGCTGCCGTCGCCGAGGTGAAGAAGTCGGCGCTGCGCGGGCGCGGCGGCGCGGGCTTTCCCACGGGCCTCAAGTGGTCGTTCATGCCGAAGAACTTCCAGGGCCAGAAATACCTCGTGTGCAACTCCGACGAGGGCGAGCCGGGCACCTGCAAGGACCGCGACATCATCCGCTACAACCCGCACATGCTCATCGAGGGGATGATCATCGGCGGCTACGCCATGGGCGCCACCGTGGGCTACAACTACATCCACGGCGAGATCTGGGCGGAATACGAGATCTTCGAGAAGGCGCTCGAGGAAGCGCGCGCCGCGGGATACCTCGGCAAGGACATCCTCGGCCACGGGTTCGATTTCGAGCTGCACGCCCACCACGGCTGGGGCGCCTACATCTGCGGCGAGGAGACGGCGCTGCTGGAATCGCTCGAGGGCAAGAAGGGCCAGCCGCGCTTCAAGCCGCCGTTCCCCGCGAACTTCGGCCTGTACGGCAAGCCCACCACGATCAACAACACCGAGACCTTCGCCGCCGTGCCCGCGATCATCACGCAGGGCGCCGACTGGTTCCTGTCCATGGGCAAGCCCAACAACGGCGGGACCAAGATCTTCACCGTGAGCGGCAACGTCGCGCGCCCGGGCAACTACGAGGTGAAGCTCGGCACGCCCTTCGCGAAGCTCCTCGAGATGGCCGGCGGGATGAGGAACGGCAAGAAGCTGAAAGGCGTGATCCCTGGCGGCTCGTCGATGCCGGTGCTCCCCGCCGACGTGATGATGGCGATCGACATGGACTACGACTCGATCGCCAAGGCGGGCTCGTTCCTGGGTTCCGGCGCCGTGATCGTGATGGACGATGAGACCTGCATGGTGAAGGCTGCCGAGCGGCTCGCCTATTTCTACTTCGAGGAGTCCTGCGGCCAGTGCACGCCTTGCCGCGAGGGCACGGGCTGGCTCTACCGGATCCTGAACCGCATCGAGCACGGCCAGGGCCGGATGGAGGACCTCGACCTGCTGCTGAACCTCGCCGACAACATCCAGGGCCGCACCATCTGTGCCCTGGGCGACGCGGCGGCCATGCCCACGCGCGCCTTCGTGAAAGTCTTCAGGAGCGAGTTCGAGCACCACATCCACGAGAAGTGCTGCAACGTGAAGCCGGGTGGATACAGCACGCCGGAGCAGCATCCGGACTCGAACACCGTCGCGCACCAGCTCGCCGCAGACTAATGCCAATTAACCTGGAAATCGACGGCAAGGCCGTCACGGTCGACAACGGCTCCACGGTGATGGACGCCGCGACCCAGCTCGGCATCTTCGTGCCGCACTTCTGCTACCACAAGAAGCTCTCCATCGCGGCCAACTGCCGCATGTGCCTCGTGCAGGTCGAGAAGGCGCCCAAGCCGCTGCCGGCGTGCGCCACGCCCGCGACCGAGGGCATGAAGGTGATGACGCACTCGGATCCCGCGATCCAGGCGCAGAAGGGCGTGCTCGAGTTCCTCCTCATCAACCATCCGCTTGACTGCCCCATCTGCGACCAGGGCGGCGAATGCCAGCTCCAGGACCTGACCGTGGGCTACGGCCCCTCGGCCTCCCGCTACCAGGAGCCCAAGCGCGTGGTGGTGAACAAGAACCTGGGCCCGCTCATCTCGACGGACATGACGCGCTGCATCCATTGCACGCGCTGCGTGCGATTCGGCCAGGAGGTCGCGGGCATCATGGAGCTCGGCATGGCCGGGCGCGGCGAGCACTCGGAGATCCTCACCTTCGTCTCGCGCACGGTGGATTCCGAGCTCTCGGGCAACGTGATCGACCTCTGCCCGGTGGGCGCGCTCACCTCGAAGCCGTTTCGATACTCGGCGCGCAACTGGGAGCTCTCGCGCCGCAAGTCCGTGAGCGCGCACGATTCGCTCGGCTCGAACCTGGTCGTCCAGGCGAAGCAGGAGCAGGTGATGCGCGTGCTGCCGCTCGAGACCGACTCGATCAACGAGGTGTGGATCTCCGACCGCGACCGCTTCGCCTACCTGGGCTTGAACTCCGAGGAGCGGCTGCTGCGCCCGATGGTGAAGCAGTCCGGCCAGTGGCGTGAAGTCGACTGGCCGCAGGCGCTCGAGGCGGCCGCGAACGGCTTGAGGGAAGCCGTCGGGAGCCATGACGGTGGGGCGCTCGGCACGCTCCTGGCGCCCGAGCTCACGCTGGAAGAGCTTCACCTCGGCTCGCGCCTCGCGCGCGGGCTGGGCAGCGACAACATCGACTACCGCGTGCGGCAGCGCGATTTCCGCGCGAGGCCCCAAGGCGCTCCGTGGCTGGGCATGGCGCTGGACGACATCGCGAAGCTGCAGTCGATCACCTTCGTGGGCTCGACGCTTCGCAAGGAGCAGCCGCTCCTGTCCGCGCGCGTGCGCCAGGCCGCCAAGAAAGGCGCCGCGATACACGTCGTCCACGTGGCCGACGACGAGCTGCTCATGCCGGTCGCGGGCCGCGCCATCGTGCGCCCGGACGCGCTCGCGGGCGAGCTGGCCGCGATCGCCGCCGCCGTCGCGGGCGGCGCGGGAGGAGAAAGCCACAAGGCGTTCGCCGCGGGGCTCATGAACCGCGAGCGCTCCGCGATCTTCCTCGGCCACTACGCGCAGCAGCATCCCGATTTCGCCGTGCTCCTCGCGATCGCGCAGGAGATCGGCCGCCTCACCGGCGCGATCGTGGGCGTGCTCCCCGACGGCGCCAACGCCGTGGGCGCGGCGCTCCTCGCCGCCACCCCCCGCGGGAATGGCCTGGACGCCGGCGCCATGGTCGCGAAGCCGCGCCGCGCCTACCTCGTCGCGGGCGTGGAGCCCGAGCACGACATGGGTCCCGCGGCGCTCGCCGCCCTCGAGCAGTCCGGGTTCAACGTCGTGCTGTCGGCCTACCGCAACGCGGCCACCGATCGCGCGCACGTGATCCTGCCGATCACGCCGTACGCCGAGACCGGCGGGACGTTCGTCAACATGGAAGGCCGCGCGCAATCGTTCAACGCGGCGGTGAAGCCGCAGGGCGATTCGCGTCCCGGCTGGAAGGTGCTGCGCATGCTGGGCTCGCTCCTCGAGATCGCGGATTTCCATCCCGACACGATCGAGGCGGTCCGCGCGCAGATCGCCCCGGACCTGGGCGCATGGGCGAAGGCGGGCCTGGGCAACGCCATCGCATCGTTCGACTGGGAGCTGCGCACGCCGCGCTCGGCGATCGAGCGCATCGCGGAATTTCCCGTCACCGCGAGCGACCCGATCGTGCGCCGGTCGCCCTCGCTGCAGAAGACCGCCGACGGCAAGGCCTCGCGCACGCTGCGCGCCAACGCGGCGACGCTCGTGCGCATGAAGCTCGCCGTGGGCGACACCGTGAACGTGACCCAGGGCGGCGGAACGGCCACCCTCGCGGTCGCCGTGGATGGCGCGCTCCCCGACGACGCGGTGCGGATCGCCCGCGGTGTCGCCGAGACGGCGGCGCTCGGGGAAGGGGCCATCGCCTTCGAGAAGGCCCGCGTGGCCGCCACGGCATGACGAGCCTGCACGACATCGCCGGGCAGGCCCAGGGCATGGCGAACGATGTCTTCGGCGCCGCGTGGGGCCCGCAGGTCTACACGTTCGGGCAGGCGCTCGCCACGATCGTCATGGTGCTCGTGCCGCTGCTGCTCACGGTCCTCTACTACCAGCTGGTGGAGCGCTGGGTGATCGGCTGGATCCAGGTGCGCCGCGGTCCCAACCGCGTGGGCTGGAAGGGAATCCTCCAGCCCATCGCCGACGCGATCAAGCTGCTCATGAAGGAGCAGGTCGTCCCCACGGGCGCCTCCAAGGCGCTCTTCCTCCTGGCGCCCGTCGTCTCCGTGGCGCCCGCGCTCGCCGCCTGGTCGATCGTCCCGTTCTTCCCGGGCTGGGTCATCTCCAACGCGGACGCCGCCGTGCTCCTCATGCTCGGCATGACCTCGCTCGGCGTGTACGGGATCATCATCGCCGGCTGGGCCTCGAACTCGAAGTACGCCTTCATCGGCGCCATGCGCGCCGCCGCGCAGATGGTCTCCTACGAGATCGCCATGGGCTTCGCCATCGTGGGCGCGCTCATGGCCGGGCAGAGCATGAACCTCACCGAGATCGTCGCCCGCCAGGACAACGGCTGGGGCGCGCTCGGCTGGTTCTGGCTGCCGCTTTTTCCGCTCTTCGTCGTGCACTACATCGCGGGCCTCGCCGAGACCAACCGCGCGCCCTTCGACGTGGCCGAGGGCGAGAGCGAGATCGTCGCGGGCTTCCACGTCGAGTACTCGGGGATGATGTTCGCGGTGTTCTTCCTCGCCGAGTACGCGAACATGATCCTCATCTCCACGGTCTCGGCGCTGCTCTTCTGGGGCGGGTGGCTTTCACCGCTCGCCTTTCCCCTGGTCGCCGGCGCCGGGCCCGCGATCGCGTGGCTCGCCGCGCCCAGCATCCTGTGGCTCCTCGCGAAGATCGCCTTCTTCATGTTCGCGTTCCTCTGGGTGCGCGCGACCTTCCCCCGCTTCCGCTACGACCAGATCATGCGCCTGGGCTGGAAGGTCTTCATCCCCGTGACGCTCGTGTGGATCACGGTGGTCGGAGTCCTCATGATGGACCCGGTGCGCACCTGGCCCGTCGTGCGCATCTGGTTCGGGAACTAGCCATGAGCCGACTGAAGGACATCGTTTCGAGCCTCATGCTCACCGAGCTCGTGAAGGGCATGGCGCTCACCGGGCGCCACCTCTTCAAGCGCAAGGTGACCGTGATGTATCCCGAGGAGAAGACGCCGTTGAGCCCGCGCTTCCGCGGCCTGCACGCGCTGCGCCGCTACCCGAACGGCGAGGAGCGCTGCATCGCGTGCAAGCTGTGCGAGGCGGTGTGCCCGGCGCTCGCCATCACCATCGAGAGCGAGCAGCGCGACGACGGCACACGCCGCACCACGCGCTACGACGTGGACCTGGTGAAGTGCATCTTCTGCGGGTTCTGCGAGGAGAGCTGCCCGGTCGACTCCATCGTCGAGACGCACATCCTCGAGTACCACGGCGAGAGCCGCGGCGACCTGATCTACACCAAGCCGATGCTCCTCGCGGTGGGCGACAAGTACGAGCCGATGCTCGCCGCCGCGCGCGGCGAGGACGCGGCCTACCGCTGATGGACTTCACGCTCGCCCTCTTCTGGCTCTTCGGCGTCGTGATGCTGGGCTCGGCCGTCCTCGTCGTGCTGGTGCGAAACCCGGTGCACGCCGCGCTCTTCCTCGTGCTCGCGTTCTTCTCCGCCGCGGCGCTCTGGATGCTGCTCTACGCGGAGTTCCTCGCGATCACGCTGGTGCTCGTGTACGTGGGCGCGGTGATGGTGCTCTTCCTCTTCGTGGTGCTGATGCTCGACATCAACCTGGACCTCATGCGCGAGGGCTTCTGGAAGCACCTGCCGGCGGCGGCGCTGGTGGGCGCGCTCATGGCGGCCGAGATGGCGGGGCTCCTCTGGCGCACCTCGCGCGGGGCCGTGATGGCCGCCGCCCCACAGGGCGCCCACTACTCGAACACGAAGGAGCTGGGCCGCGTGCTCTATACCGACTACGTGTTCCCGTTCGAGATCGCCGCGGTGATCCTGCTGGTGGCGATCGTGGCCGCGATCGCGCTCACCCTGCGCACCCGCAAGGAGACCAAGTACCAGGACCCCCGGACCCAGCTCGCCGTGAAGGCCTCGGACCGGTTGAAGATCGTGAAGGACGCGCGATGATCCCCCTCGGGCACTACCTCGTCCTGGCCGCGCTGATGTTCGCCGTGGGCGTGGTGGGGATCTTCCTCAACCGCAAGAACCTCATCATCCTGCTGATGGCGATCGAGCTCATGCTGCTCGCCGTCAACATGAACTTCATCGCCTTCGCGCACGCCCTGGGAGACGTGTCCGGCCAGGTGTTCGTGTTCTTCATCCTGACCGTCGCGGCGGCGGAGTCGGCCATCGGCCTCGCGATCCTCGTGGCGCTCTTCCGGAACCTGAAGTCGATCAACGTCGCCGACCTGGATTCTCTAAAAGGATAGATTGGGCCCCGGATCACCGCTGCGACGCAGCGTCCGGGGTGACAAGAAAAAAATGGACTTGATGACCCTGTCTTGCGTCGCGGCGTTCGCCCCCCTCGTGGGCGCGATCCTCGCCGGGTTCCTGGGCTGGAAGCTCGGGCGCACCTTCGCCCATTCGGTGACGATCCTGCTGGTCGCGGTGTCGTTCGCGGCCTCGGCGCTCGCGTTCCTGCAGGTGGCCGAAGGCGCCCACCTCGATTCCGGGCTCTACACCTGGCTCGCGGGCGACGGCTGGTCGCTGCGCGTGGGATTCCTCGTGGACCGGCTCACGGTCACCATGATGTGCGTGGTGACCTTCGTGTCGCTCATGGTGCACGTCTACACCATCGGCTACATGGCCGACGACCCCGGCTACCAGCGCTTCTTCGCGTACATCTCGCTCTTCACCTTCTCGATGATGATGCTGGTGATGGCGAACAACTTCGTCCAGCTCTTCTTCGGCTGGGAAGCGGTGGGTCTCGTCTCGTACCTCCTCATCGGGTTCTGGTTCACGCGGCCCACGGCCATCTACGCGAACCTCAAGGCCTTCCTCGTGAACCGCGTGGGGGACTTCGGCTTCCTGCTGGGCATCGGCACGCTCTTCGCCGTGATGGGCGCGGCCACCGGCGGGCTGGACTACGCGCCGATCTTCGCCGCCGCGCCGGGCCTCGCCGGCAAGACGGTCGAGATCATCCCGGGCGTGCCGTGGTCGCTCATGTCGGTCGTGTGCATCTGCCTCTTCATCGGGGCGATGGGCAAGAGCGCGCAGTTCCCGCTGCACGTGTGGCTTCCGGATTCGATGGAAGGCCCCACGCCCATCTCCGCGCTGATCCACGCGGCGACCATGG
>DATBEA010000334.1:0-4225 GCA_036276215.1 Usitatibacter sp. | reverse complement strand
GCGGTCGCGCTCCGCCGAGGAGAGCTTCGCGAAGAGCGTTCGCCGCACGCGCTTGTCGGCCTTCATGGCGAGCTCGAGGTTCTCGAAGGCCGAGTGGCGCTCGAAGATGGTGGGCTTCTGGAACTTGCGCCCGATGCCCGCGTGCGCGATCTGCGCCTCCGAGAGCTTCGTGAGGTCGATGGTCTGGCCGAAGAAGGCGAGCCCCGTGTCGGGCCGCGTCTTGCCGGTGATCACGTCCATCATCGTGGTCTTGCCGGCGCCGTTGGGCCCGATAACGCAGCGCAGCTCGCCCGCGTCGATGGCGAGCGAGAGCGCATTGAGCGCCTTGAAGCCGTCGAAGCTCACGCATATGTTCTCGAGGTAGAGGACGACGCCGTGCGTGAGATCGAGCTGCCCTGCGTCGACCACGCGAACATAGCCCGTATCGCTCGACGCCGTGTCCGGTCCCGGCAGGTTATCCATCTTCAAGGCTTCCTCCAGCGGCGCGCGAGACCGACCACGCCCTCGGGCATGAAGAGCGTCACGAGGATGAAGATCGAGCCCAGCACGTAGAGCCAGAACTCCGGGAACGCCACGGTGAAGACACTCTTCGCCGCGTTCACGAGGCCCGCGCCGATGATCGGCCCCACGAGCGTGCCGCGCCCGCCCACCGCGGTCCAGATGGCGATCTCGATGGAGTTGGCGGGAGACATCTCGCTCGGGTTGATGATGCCCACCTGCGGGACGTAGAGCGCGCCCGCGATTCCGCAGAGGATCGCCGAGAGCACCCAAACGAAAAGCTTGTACCAGAGCGTGTCGTAGCCGCAGAACATCACTCGCGCCTCCGCGTCGCGGATCGCGGCGAGCACCCGCCCGAAGCGCGAGGTCACCAGGAAGCGGCCCAGGAGGAGCGTCGCGATCAGCGTGGCCCCCGTGATCATGAAGAGCGCCATGCGCATCTGCGGCGTGGTGATGGGAATTTCGAGGATGCGCTTGAAGTCGGTGAAGCCGTTGTTTCCGCCGAAGCCCGTGGCGTTGCGGAAGAAGAGCAGCATCGCGGCGTACGTGAGCGCCTGGGTGATGATGGAGAAGTAAACGCCCTTCACGCGCGAGCGGAACGCGAAGTAGCCGAACACGAAGGCGAGGAGCCCCGGCACGGCCACCACGAGGAACATCGCCCAGAGGAAGTGGCCGCTTCCCGTCCAGTGCCAGGGAAAGGACTTCCAGTCGAGGAAGACCATGAAGTCGGGCATGTCCAGGTGGTATTGGCCGTCGGCATGGATCTGGCGCATGAGGTACATGCCGAAGCCATAGCCGCCGAGCGCGAAGAAAAGGCCGTGTCCGAGCGAGAGGATTCCCGTGTAGCCCCACACGAGGTCGAGCGCCACCGCGACGATCATGTAGCACATGATCTTGCCGCCGAGGGTCACGCCGAAGGCCGTGACGTGGAAGGGACTTGCCTCGGGCACCACGAGATTCAGGATCGGGAACACGGCGAAGACGATCGCCGCGCAAGCGCCCAGCACGGTCCAGGCCTTCGGGCCGTAGAGGCGCGAGATCATGACTCCACCGCGCGCCCCTTCAGCGCGAACATTCCCTGGGGGCGCTTCTGGATGAACACGATGATGAAGACCAGCACCGCGATCTTCGCGAGCACCGCGCCCGACCACGACTCCAGCAGCTTGTTGGCGAAACCGAGCCCGAGCGCCGCGTAGACCGTGCCCGCGAGCTGGCCCACGCCGCCCAGCACCACCACCATGAAGGAGTCGACGATGTACGACTGGCCTAGGTCGGGGCCGACGTTGCCGATCTGGGAGAGCGCGCACCCCGCGAGCCCGGCGAGGCCGCTTCCCAGCCCGAACGCCCACGTGTCGACGCGAGCCGTGGGAACCCCCACGCACGCGGCCATCGCACGATTCTGGGTGACGCCGCGCACGAAGAGCCCGAGGCGCGTGCGCGCGAGGAGCAGCCCCACCCCCACGAGCACCGCGCCCGCGAAGGCGATGATCACGATGCGGCTATAGGGCAGCACCACGCCCGCGAGGATCTCCAGGCCGCCCGACATGAAAGCGGGGTTCTCCACCTGGACGTTCTGCGCGCCGAAGATCGAGCGCACGCCCTGGATCAGCACCAGGCTGATGCCCCAGGTCGCAAGGAGCGTCTCCAGCGGACGCCCGTAGAGCCAGCGGATGACGGCCCGTTCGAGCGCCATCCCGACCGCCGCGCTCACCACGAAGGAGGCAGGGACCGCCATGGCGAGGTACCAGTCGAACGCGCCGCCCAGATGCGAGCGAAAGAAGTTCTGCACGACGTAGGTCGTGTAGGCCCCGATCATGATGAGCTCGCCGTGCGCCATGTTGATCACCCCCATGAGCCCGTAGGTGATCGCGAGCCCCAGGGCGGCGAGGAGCAGGATCGATCCCAGGCTCACGCCCGAGAACACGAGCCCCGCGAACTGCGAGCGCGCGAGGCGGGAGTCGATCGCCTTCAGGCTCTCGATGGCCTCGCGCCGCACGTCGGCATCGGGCTCGGATGCAAGCGCCAGCGGCACGAGGAGTGACTTGGTGGAAGGGTTCGCCGAGGCCGCGAGCAGGCGGATCGCCGCCAGGCGCGCTGGCTTGTCGCGCGACTCGAGGTCGAGGCTCGCGGCGATCTGCGCGAGCGAGGCATGGATTTCCGGATCCTTCTCGGCGGCGAGCGCCTTGCCGATCAGCGGGCGCGCCGAATCGTCGGCGCCGTTGGCGAGCTCCTTCACCGCGGCGGCGCGCGCGTCGCGCTCGGGCGAGAAGAGTCGCAGCATGGCCATGGCGCCGTCGATCTCGCGCCGCAGCCGGTTGTTCACCACCACGTCGTCGCGGTTGTCGGGCAACGGGCTCACGGCTTCCCCCGTCGCGGCGTCGACCGCGGCGCCGTCCTTCACGATGAGCAGGCGCGAGCCGGCGACCTGCGCCTCGCCGTCGGCGAGCGCCTTCAGCACCGTCATCGCGCGCGCGTCGCCCGAGGCGGCGAGCGCCGCGACCGCCGCGGCCTTCTCGTCGCCGTCGCCGGTGGCGAGCTTCGAGACAGTCCCCGGGTCGAGCGCGTGCGCGGCGAGGCTTGCGACGCACGCCCACGTGGCCAGCAAGGCACGCAACATCATGTTTCTCCAAAACGCGGGAGCGGCGCTGCCGCCGCCCCCGCTTCCCTGAGCGTGGGACTTCCTACGACTTCTTGACCGAGACTTCCGGTTCGTCTTTCTTCTTGTCGTTGCCGGGAATGAACGGGCTCCACGGCTGCGCCTTGATCGGGCCGGCCGTCTTCCACACGACGTTGAACTGGCCATCGGCCTTCACCTCGCCGATCAGCACCGGCTTGTGCAGGTGGTGGTTCTTCGAGTCCATCGTCACCAGGAATCCATCGGGCGCCTGGAACGTCTGGCCCGACATCGCCGCGATCACCTTGTCGACGTCGAAGCTCTTCGCCTTCTCGACCGCCTGCTTCCACATGTAGACGCCGATGTAGGTCGCTTCCATCGGGTCGTTGGTGAGCGGCTTGTCGGCGCCGGGCAGGTTGTGCGCCTTCGCGTACTTCGCCCACTTCGCCTTGAACGAGTCGTTCGCCGGGTTCTTCACCGACATGAAGTAGTTCCACGCGGCGAGATGTCCCACGAGCGGCTTGGTGTCGACGCCGCGCAGCTCCTCTTCGCCGACCGAGAAGGCCACGACCGGCACGTCGGTCGCCTTGAGGCCCTGGTTGCCGAGCTCCTTGTAGAAGGGCACGTTGGAATCGCCGTTGATGGTGGAGACCACGGCCGTCTTCTTGCCCTCCGAGGAGAACTTCTTGATCTTCGCGATGATGGTCTGGTAGTCGGAGTGTCCGAACGGCGTGTACTCCTCCATGATGTCCGCGTCGGCGACGCCCTTCGAGTGCAGGAAGGCGCGCAGGATCTTGTTCGTGGTGCGCGGATACACGTAGTCGGTGCCCAGCAGCACGAAGCGCCTGGCGCCGCCGCCGTCCTTGCTCATCAGGTACTCGACCGCGGGGATGGCCTGCTGGTTGGGCGCCGCGCCCGTGTAGAAGACGTTCTTGGAGAGCTCCTCGCCTTCGTACTGCACGGGATAGAAGAGGAGGCCGTTCAGCTCCTCGAAGACCGGCAGCACGGACTTGCGCGACACGCTCGTCCAGCAGCCGAACACCACCGCGACCTTGTCCTGGGTGAGGAGCTGGCGCGCCTTCTCGGCGAAGAGGGGCCAGTTCGACGCCGGGT
>DATBEA010000333.1:0-2946 GCA_036276215.1 Usitatibacter sp. | reverse complement strand
CACCGGCATGGCGGCCATGCTGGTGACGCCCTCGATCCGCTACGACACGCTGCTCTTCGCGGCCTCCGTGGCGGTCGCCATCGCCGCCGCCACGGCCGCGCTCTGGATGTCCTTCAACCTGCGCTCGAACTCGGCGCGCCGGCACTACGCCCGCCTGGGCAGCGCCGTCATCATGGGCACCGCCATCGTCGGCATGCACTACACCGGCATGGCGGCGGCGAATTTCGCTGCCGACAGCATCTGCACGACCGGAAATTTCGCCAACAACTCGTGGATGGCCGCGACCATCGCCGTCATCACGTTCCTCATCCTCTGCGGGACGCTTTCCCTCTCGGTGCTCGACGCCCGGATGGAATCGAAGACCGCGCAGATGGCCTCGTCGCTTCGCGAAGCCAACGCCGAGCTGCAGCGGCTCGTGCTGCACGACTCGCTCACGAAGCTTCCCAACCGCCTCCTGCTCGAGGACCGCGTGCAGCAGGCGGTCGAGGAATGCCGCCGCGCGGAAACGCGCTGCGCGGTGCTCTTCGTCGACCTCGACCGCTTCAAGACCCTCAACGACTCGCTCGGCCACTTCGCCGGCGACACCGTGCTTCGAACGGTGGCCGAGCGGCTGCGCGCCGCGGTGCGCCACGAGGACACGGTCTCGCGCCTGGGCGGCGACGAATTCGTGGTGCTGCTGAGGCACGTGGTGCACACCGATGCCGCCGCCGAGGTCGCCGCCAAGATCATCCAGGCGGTCTCGAGCCCCATCGCGCTGGACGAAAGCGAGCTGCGCATCGGCGCGAGCGTGGGGATCAGCGTCTTTCCCGAGCACGGCGCCGATTCCGCCCGCCTCATCGCCAACGCCGACGCGGCCATGTACCACGTGAAGAAGTCCGGCCGCTCGAACTTCGCGTTCTTCGCCCAGGAGATGAGCAACTACTTCCCCAAGCGCCTCGCGCTCGAGAACGAGCTGCGCGCCGGGATCGAGAAGCGCCAGTTCGTCCTGCACTACCAGGCGAAGGTGGACATGCGCACCGGCCGCACCGTCGGCATGGAAGCCCTGGTTCGCTGGCGCCACCCGCAGCGGGGCTTGGTCGCGCCGTCGGAATTCATCCCGTTCGCCGAGGAGACCGGCCTCATCGTGCCCCTGGGCAACTGGGTGCTGCAGGAGGCGTGCCGCCAGACGAGGGCCTGGCAGGACCGCGGCATACACTACCTGGCCATCGCCGTGAACATTTCCGGGGTGCAATTCCAGCAGCGCGACCTGGTCGAGAACGTTTCGGAAGCCCTGGAGCGAAGCGGCCTCGAGGCGCGCTTCCTCGAGCTGGAGATCACCGAGAGCGTGGTGATGCAGAACGCGCCGGAGGCGATCGTCATGCTCGAGGAGCTCCACCGCATGGGCGTGGGCCTTTCGATCGACGATTTCGGCACGGGCTACTCGAGCCTGAACTACCTCAAGCGCTTCCCGATCGACAAGCTGAAGATCGACCAGTCGTTCATCCGCGACATCTCGGCCGACGCCGACGACGCGGCGATCGTGCAGGCGATCATCGCGATGGCCCACGGGCTGAGGCTTCGGGTGGTGGCCGAGGGCGTCGAGAACGAGCGCCAGCTCGACTTCCTGCGGGCGCTGGACAACGACGAATACCAGGGATTCCTGCACAGCAAGCCGCTGCCCGCCGCCGAGGTGGAGCGGCGCCTGATGGCGCAGTCCGGGGCGGTGCTCGTGCCCGCCATGACGGGCCTCGAGGAAGGCTACGACTAGGCGGCCTTGTCCTCGCGGGCGGCGCGCTTGCGGTCGTGCTCGGAGAGGAAGCGCTTGCGAAGGCGGATCGACTTGGGGGTGACTTCCACCAGCTCGTCGTCCTCGATGAACTCGATGGCGCTTTCCAGGGTGAGCTGGATGGGCGGGGTGAGCGTGACGGCCTCGTCCTTGCCGGCCGCGCGCACGTTGGTGAGCTTCTTGCCCTTGATCGGGTTCACGATCAAGTCGTTGTCACGGGAGTGGATGCCGATCACCATGCCTTCATAGACGCGCTCGCCGGGGGTCACGAACATGCGTCCGCGCTCCTCCAGGTTCCACAGCGCGAAGGCGACCGCGTCGCCCTGCTCCGAGGAAACCAGCACGCCGTTGCGGCGCGAAGGCAGCTCGCCCTTCACGGGCGCGTAGGTGTCGAACACGTGGCTCTTGATGCCGGTGCCGCGCGTGAGCGTCATGAATTCCATCTGGAAGCCGATGAGCCCGCGCGACGGGATGTTGTAGTCGAGGCGAACGCGGCCCTTGCCGTCCGGGACCATGTCCTGCAGCTCGCCGCCGCGCCGCCCGAGCTCCTCCATGATCTTGCCCTGGCTGTCGGTCTCGACGTCGACCGTGAGCTGCTCCCACGGCTCCATGCGCACGCCGTCCACTTCCTTCACGACGACGCGCGGCTTGCCCACCGCGACCTCGTAGCCTTCGCGGCGCATGTTCTCGATGAGGATCGTGAGGTGCAATTCGCCGCGGCCCGAGACGCGGAACACGTCCGCATCCTCGGTCTCCTCGACGCGCAGCGCCACGTTGGCGAGGAGCTCGCGGTCGAGGCGCTCGCGGATCTGCCGGCTCGTCACGTACTTGCCTTCCTGGCCCGCGAGCGGCGACTTGTTCACCATGAAGTTCATCGTGAGCGTGGGCTCGTCGACGCCGACCATGGGCAGCGCTTCCGGCTTCTCCGGATCGGCGAACGTGGTGCCGATGATGAAGTCCTCGATGCCGGTGACGGAAACGATCTCGCCCGCGGAGGCCGAATCGGTCTCGACCTTGTCGAGGCCCTGGAACGTGTGGATGAGCCCGATCTTCGCGGTGCGCATCGGCTTGTCGCCGGCGAGGATCGCCACCTGCTGCGCCTTGCGGATCGTGCCGCGGCGGATGCGCCCGATGGCGATGCGGCCGAGGAAGCTGGAATAGTCCACGGCGGCGATCTGGAG
>DATBEA010000332.1:0-6176 GCA_036276215.1 Usitatibacter sp. | reverse complement strand
CCTGCGCATGGCCGCACTCGAGCTGGGGCCGATCTCGGAATTTCCCTTCATCGAGCCGCCCACCCCGCGGCAGGTCGAGGATGGCTACCGGCAGCTCTTTGAGCTGGGGGCCATTGGCGAGGCGCGCGAGCTCACGCCGCTGGGCAAGGAGCTGGCGCGCCTGCCCGTCGATCCGCGCATCGGCCGGCTCCTCCTCGCGGCCCGTGATTTCCATTGCCTCTCGGAGATGGTGATCCTCGCGGCCGCGCTTTCCATCCAGGACCCGCGCGACCGGCCGCAGGCCCTGCGCGAGCAGTCCGACAGGGCCCACGAGGAGTTCCGCGACGATGCCTCGGATTTCGTCCAGCTCCTGAATCTCTGGAAGTTCTTCGACAACGAGTTCATCCACAAGAAATCGAACCACAAGCTCTACGAGACCTGCCGCGAGCATTTCCTCTCCTACGTTCGCATGCGCGAATGGCGCGACCTCGCCGGGCAGCTTCGCGAGATGGCTTCCGAGCTCGAGATCCGCGACAACCCTTCGCCCGCGACCTACGAGCAGGTGCATCGTGCGCTGCTCTCGGGCCTCATCGGCAACGTGGGAATGAAAGCCCTGGACGGAGACCACTACCACGGTCCCCGCGGGCTCCAGTTCTACATCTGGCCGGGATCGGGACTGAAGAAGAACCGCCCGCGCTGGGCGATGGCGGGAGAGCTCCAGGAAACGACGCGCGTCTTCGCCCGCAACGTGGCCCGCGTCGAGCCCGACTGGATCGAGGCAGCCGCCGCGCACCTCGTCGAGCGCACCCACGTCGAGCCGCATTGGGACAAGGCGCGAGGCGAGGCGATGGCCTACGAAAGCGTGACGCTTCATGGCCTGGTGCTCGTGGCGCGGCGCAAGGTGAGCTTCGGGCGGATCGACCCGGAGCGCGCGCGCAACCTCTTCATCGAGGGCGCGCTCGTCGCGGGCGAGCTCGACTCGAAGCATCCCTTCTGGGCCCACAACCGCGCGCTCATCCGCGAGATCGAGGATCTCGAGCATCGGGCGCGCCGTCCCGACGTCCTCGTCGACGACCGGGTCATCTTCGACTTCTACGCCTCGATCATCCCGCCCGACGTGCGCGACACGCGAACGTTCGACACCTGGTATCGCGGCGCGTCGGCGAAGGAGCCGAAGCTGCTCTATCTCTCGCGGGAGGACCTCATGCGCCACGGCGCGGAGTCCGTGACCGAGGAGCTCTTCCCGCGCGAGGTCGAGATGGGGGACGCCACTTTCCCGCTCGCCTATCGCTTCGAGCCCAGCCATCCGCTCGACGGCGTGACCATCAACGTGCCGCTCGCGCTCCTGAACCAGGTGGACGAGAGCGTCATCGACTGGCTCGTGCCGGGCATGGTTCGCGACAAGGTCGCCTGGACCATGAAGGCGCTGCCCAAGCGCATCCGCACGCAATTGGTCCCAGTGCCCGAGCACACCACGAAATTCCTCGAGGGTGCGAGAAGCGCGGGGAAGACCATTCGCGATTCAGTGCTCGACTACGCCTCCCGGATATCAGGAGAGCGCCTCGACGACTCCATCTGGTCGAAGGACGAGCCGCCGGCGCATCTCCTCATGAACATTCGCGTGGTCGACGACGCGAAGCGCGAGCTCGCCATGGGCCGCGACCTGGCCGAGCTTCGCAAGCGCCTGGGTGAAGCGGCGAGCCTCACCCTCGCCAAGTCCAAGCCCGGAATGGAGCGCGAGGGCATCACCTCGTGGGACCTTGGCGAGCTTCCGGAACAAGTCACATTCCGCCGCGGCAACCAGACGCTGACAGGCTACCCGGCGCTCGTCGACGAGGGTGCCAGCGTGGCCATCCGCCTGCTCGACACGAGGGACAAGGCCGCGGAGGCGCACCGCGGCGGCGTGAAGCGGCTCATGGCGCTCGACCTGAAGGAGCAGGTGCGCAACCTCGAACGTGCGCTGCCCGCCTTCAACCAGCTCGCGCTCAAGTTCAATGCGTTGATTCCCGCCGACAAGCTCAAGTCCGACCTGATCGAGGCCATCGTCGATCGCGCCTTCATCGGCGAGGACGAGGCGCCGCGCACCGCGAAGGCTTTCGAGGATCAGAAGAAGCGCGCGAAAGCGCGGCTGCCGGCGGTCATCGAGGGTGCATCGCGTTACGCCTCGGCCATCGGGGAGGCGAGCCAGCAGGTGATCCAGGCCGTTGCACAATCCGCCTCCCTCGGGCGAGTCGCGCAGGAAGCCAAGGGCATGCGCGAGCGCCTCGTTTACCCGGGCTTTCTCGCGCGCACACCCTGGGAGCGGCTCGAGCACATCCCGCGCTACCTCAAGGGCTACGCGCTGCGGCTTCAGAAATATCGCGGCAACCCCGAGCGCGACCAGAAGCAAGCGGCCAACGTCGCAGCCCTGTGGAACAACTACGAAGCGCGCGCGAAGGCCGATCGCGACGCGGGCCGCATCGACCCGAAGCTCGAGGAATTCCGCTGGCTCATCGAGGAGCTGCGCGTGTCGCTCTTCGCGCAGGAGCTGCGCACCCCGTTCCCGGTGTCCGCCAAGCGGTTACAGAAGTTCTGGGACGAGAATCTTCGCTGATGCGTCCTGGAAATGGACCGGCTAGCGACCCGGTGGCGGTAGGTAGTCGACGCCCTTGCAACCTTCGCGAATCACGCTCTGAAGGTCGGAGACGTCCACTTGCGTCTCGCGATCCAACTCGATTGGAAACACCGCGGAGGCCGTTCGCACCCAGCTGCCATCGCGTTTGCCTAGGAGAACCGTACCCCCTTCGGCGCAGTCGGCAACGCGGGCCATGTCGTTGTCGATCTTCAGGCGGTAATCGCCGCGGCGCGTTCGCACCTCCTCCTCGAGGGTGGTGACGAAGGCGGGCAGCGAATAGGTGGGCTTTCGGTCCGCGCGGCCCCATTCGTTCACGACATGGATACGCGAGTAGGGATTGCCCTTCGCCGTTTTCAGCTTGTCGGGCTGGGCGATCCTCCAATAGCCGGCTGAGGTGCCGCATTCCCCCCTTTCGATCTTGCGTACCAGCAGGACGGTGAGATCGGACGGCCCCTGGGCGTCGGCCACCTCGACGATGTCCTTCTCCTCCTCGCACCACGGGCTTCCGCGGGCGAGCAAGGTTTCCGCGACGCTCGATTGCGTCGCAAGGGCGAGCACGCATGCGAGCAAGGGCCACGTCTTCATTGGTAAGATGATTCTCCCATGAACGACGCCCACCGGCTCACCCACCTCGCCTCTCGCATGGCCCACATCGAGGCCTTCGAGGTGATGGAGATCCAGACCCTCGCGCGCGAGGTCGAGGCCTCGGGACGCGACGTGATCCACCTGGAGATCGGCGAGCCGGATTTCCGTACGCCCCAGCCCGTGGTGGACGCCGCCAAGCGGGCGCTGGACGAGCAGCCGATGTTCTATACCTCGGCGCTCGGGATGGCGCCGCTTCGCGAGGCGATCTCCCGCTTCTACCGCGAGCGCTATGAGGTCGATGTGCCGGCGAGCCGCATCGTGGTCACGGCCGGATCGAGCGCGGCGCTGTTGCTCGCGTTCGGAGTCCTGCTCGACGAAGGCGACGAGGTACTCCTCACCGATCCGAGCTATCCATGCGACCGCCATTTCGTGCGGGCGTTGGGCGGCGTGCCGAAGCTCATTCCCGTAGGGCCTGAAAGCCGCTACCAGCTCGACGCCGAAATCGCCCGAAAGCATTGGAGCGCGCGAACGCGCGTCGTGAACGTCGCGACGCCGTCGAATCCTACCGGGACGATGCTCACGCCGGACGAGATCGACGGGTTGGCGAATCTCGCGCGGGAGAAGGGTGCCGCGCTGGTGGTGGACGAGATTTACCATGGGCTCGTTTACGAGGAACCCACGTCCGCTTCTGCGGTTGGATCCCCGTCTTCACGGGGAGGACGCCCTCGGGCGCACAGCGCGGCGGCGGCGGGCGAGGATGTCTTCGTCGTCAACAGCTTCTCGAAGTATTTCCAGATGACCGGATGGCGCCTGGGCTGGCTCGTCGCGCCGCCTCAATACGTGCGCGAGGTGGAGAAGCTCGCGCAGAACCTCTTCATCTCGCCACCGACCCTCTCGCAGCACGCGGCGCTCGCCTGCTTCACGCCCGAGACCATCGCGATCGTGGAAGCGCGGCGGCGAGAGCTGGACGAGCGGCGCCGGTTCCTCATTCCCGCGCTCGAGTCGCTCGGCTTTCGCGTGCCGGTCGTGCCGCAGGGCGCCTTCTATATTTACGCCGACAGCTCGGCGCTCGCCCCCGACAGCTTCACGCTCGCGCGGCGCATCCTCACCGAAGCCTGCGTCGCGATGACGCCCGGGAAGGACTTCGGGCACCATGAGCCCGAGAAGCACATCCGTATCGCCTATACGCAGCCGGTGGCGCGCCTGGAGGAAGCGGTCGCGCGCATCGGCAAGCTCCTCGGGAAATGACCATGGCCCTCGACGCGGCGCTCGCCTACCTGCACTTCAGCGCGATCTTCGTGCTCTTCGGCTATCTCATCGCCGAAGCGATCCTGCTGCGCGGCACGCTCACGCCGGAGATGGTGAGGCGCCTGGGCCGGATCGACATCATCTATTTCGGCGCGGCGATGGCGGTTCTCGCCACCGGATTCCTGCGGCTCGTCTTCGGCGCGAAGGGCGCGGACTACTACCTCTCGTGGTGGCCCATCTACGCGAAGATCGGCACGTTCCTGGTAATCGCCATCGTGTCCGTAGTGCCGACGCTCGCTTACATCCGCTGGCGGCGCATGCTCGACCGCGACGCGGCCTGGCAAGTGCCGGCGGACGAGCAGAAGAAGATGCGCCGCCTCGTGATGGTGGAGCTGCACCTCGCGGCGCTGATCCCCGCCTTCGCGGTGGTGATGGCGCGGGGGCTCGGTCGCTAGCGGCGGCTCGAGCCGCGAACGTTGGGATTGAGCCGATCGATGTCCGCCTTCACCTGGTCGCGGCTGCGCTCGTAGACGATCTCGCGTCCCATGACGCTCCCCGCGTAAGCGAGGGCATTGCGCGTGGGCGAGAGCGTGCATTTCACGCTGTGCACCCCTTCGCCCAGGACCACGGTGATGGATTCGGGGCGCTTGGTCAGGACGACCACTTCGAGCACCTGGCCGGTTTCGGTCTTCACCTTGATTCGTTCGTCGTTCATTGGGCACCTGGCGGAAGAGGCTCGGCGGGTAACGACCCCGGAAGCGGCGTGCGGTTGCGCCAGAGGAGGATTCCGATGGCGAAAGTCGTGTAATAGGCGGCGAGGATGCCGAAGAGCGCCAACGTGAGCGGGCTGCGCGTGAAGTCTTGCATGTGCACGGCGCGCTCCGCGGCGGTCATGGTCGTGGCTTCGAAGACCCTGTAGAAGATGCGCGCCACCAGGAGGAGCGAGACCGCGATACCGAGGTGCACATTCGGCGTGTAGTAGTACGCGATGGGCGTGGTCTCGAATTTCGTCGTGCGGATTCCCAGGATGCCGAGGCCCACGCCGATCCCGAGGCCCACCGCGAGGGCGCCGGCCGCAGGCGGGTGAAGCAGCATGGGCAACGCGATGAGCACGGTGAGCGTCGGAAAGAGGATCACGGTGATCCAATGCCGCCAGACCTTCGACTTCTGCCGGCCCACCAGCCGCTTGAAGCGCACGTAGATGCGCCAGCAAACGAGCAGGATGACGAGCGCCGTGACGATCGAAGACTGCGTCACGCGTCCATCTCGAAATTGAGCTCCACGCCGTTGCCGGCCGGGTCGCGCAGGAAGATCTGCCGCGTATGGGTGAGGGGAACATCGGCCAGACGGTAGGAAACGCCCTGCTTATCCAGTCGCTCGCGCATTCCCGCGAAATCCTCGCAGGTGAAGGCGACGTGGTCGAACGTTCCGCTGCCCGGCGACGGGCGCGATTCGTCCGCCGCCGCTTCGCTCAGGTGCAGGATCGGGTGGCCGTTGGCATAGAGCCAGTATCCGCGGAAGCGGAAGGGCGGCCGCTCGCCCACCGTGAGCCCCACGGTGTCGCGATACCAGTCGCGGATCTGGTCGAGCTGCGCCATGGACCCGCGCAGGTTGTAATGATTGATGTCGGTGATGGGCATGGTGGAAACATTCTAACGCGCTGGAATCACTCTTATGAACCGCGAACCCGGGCGGTGATGCGGCCCAGGTCGGCGGAAAGCACGATCTGGCGCAGGTTGTCGATTCGGGC
>DATBEA010000331.1:0-3478 GCA_036276215.1 Usitatibacter sp. | reverse complement strand
GCTGGCGGCCGAAGAGGGGAACCAGGCGCTTCGCCTTCACCTGGTCAGCCGTGAGGGTCATGCGCCCGAGCGCGATGCCCTGGCCCAGGAGCGCGGCGTGGATCACCTGGTCGTACTGGTCGAAGGTGAGCGTGCCCGCGGGCGTCGGATCCTCCACGCCCATCGCCTCGAACCACGCCGCCCAGGAAAGCCAGGGCCAGCGGCGCGAGGCTTCGTGCAGGTTGAGCAGCACGTGGTGGCGCAGGTCCTCGGGCGCGCGAAGCGGCCGGTTGTTGCGCCGCGCTTCGCGCGCGTATTCCGGGCTGCACATCGCCGCGAGGTGCTCGCCCACGAGGAACACGGCTCCCTGCGGAGCCCGAGCCATGGCGCAGTCGCGGATCGCCACGTCCACGCCCTCGCGCTCGAGGTCCACGACCTCGTGCGTGGCGGTGATGCGCACGTCCACGCCCGGGTGCGCCTTGCGCAGGCGGGCGAGCCGCGGCACGAGCCACAACGCGGCGAAGGACACCGTGGTGGTCACCGTGAGCACGTGCCCGTGGCGCGCCTCGCGAAGCTTGCGAGTGGCTTCGCGAACCTGGTCCAGCGCGCTCGTCACGGTGCGCCGGTAGGTCTCGCCCGCCTCGGTGAGCTTGAGCGCCTTGTGGCGCCGCTCGAAGAGCGGCACGCCCACGAACTCCTCGAGGGCCTGGATCTGGCGGCTCACCGCCGACTGGGTGAGGAAGAGCTCGGCCGCCGCGCGCGTGAACGAGAGGTGCCGCGCGGCGGCCTCGAAACCGCGAAGCAGGTCCAGCGGCGGCAGGGCGCGGTTGGGGCTAGCCATGCGTGTAGCTCATGCTGAAAGTGCGCCTTTCTCGTTTGAGCCAGAGAGCTTACCGGCGCATTATGCATTCACTACACGCATTCATCAAGGAGCCCACCATGCAACTCAGCCTCAGGAAGCCGGTCGTCTCGCTCGACGCGGGAGAGGTCTTCACGCTGAACGACGCCGAGGGCACCAGCATCCTCGCGCGCACGGGCACGGTGTGGGTCACCGAGGAAGGCAGCATCGAGGACCGGATCCTCAGCCCCGGGGAGACCCTCGTGGTCGCGCATCCCGGCCGCACCGTGGTGCAGGCGTTGAAGCCCTCGTGGATCAGCCTGGGCGAAGGCGCGCTCGCCGCCAACGAAATCTACTAGCCTCGCCCACGACGGAGGACGCCATGCACTTCGAAGCGATGTGGCACGCACAGGGATTACGCTGGATGGCGTCCCTCCTCGAGGACCTCGCCGAGTTCCTCGAACGGCCCGAGGTCGAGCCCGCGGCGACGCACCGCTCGCCCGACTGCGTGGAGCAGACGCGGCTACGCGTGCACATTCGCGGCCTCTAGCAGCATCGCATCGCCGTAGCTGAAGAAGCGGTAGCCTTCGGCCACGGCGTGCGCGTAGGCACGGCGGATATTTTCCGCGCCCGCGAAGGCCGACACCAGCATGAGCAGCGTCGATCGGGGCAGGTGGAAGTTGGTCACCAGCCGATCGACCACGCGAAAGCGGTAGCCCGGCACCACGAAAAGCCGTGTCTCCCCCGAGCTCGCCCGCAGCGTCGCCGTGGCCGCGGCGCTTTCGAGGGCCCGCAGCGCCGTCGTTCCCACCGCGACCACGCGCCCTCCCCCCGCCCGCGTTTCCTCGACCGCCGCGACCGTTGCCTGCGGAAGGTCGTACCACTCGGCGTGCATGACGTGCTTCGAGAGATCGTCGCTTCGCACCGGCTGGAAGGTCCCGGCACCCACGTGCAGCGTGAGCGTCGCCCGGCGCACGCCCTTCGCCTCGAGCGCGGCGAGGAGTGCCTCGTCGAAGTGAAGGCCGGCCGTGGGTGCCGCCACCGCGCCGGGGGCGCGCGCGTACACCGTCTGGTAGCGCGCCTCGTCGCCGGAATCGGCCGCGTGGGCGATGTAGGGCGGCAGCGGCACCTCGCCGTGCGCCTGCAGGAATGCGAGCACATCGCCCGGGAAGCGCAGCTCGTAGAACTCGCCCGCGCGGCCCAGGACCTCGAGGCGCGAGCCCGCGACCTCGAGCGTGCGGCCCGCCTTCGGCGGCTTGCTCGCGCGCACCTGCGCCAGCACGCGATCGGGCGCGAGGATGCGCTCCACCAGGACCTCGACCTCGCCGCCGCTGTCCTTGCTCCCGCGCAGGCGCGCCTTGATCACGCGCGTGTCGTTCACCACCAGGAGGTCGCCGGGCGCCAGGAGGCGCACGATGTCGGGGAAGCGCAGGTCCTCGATCGATCCCGTGCGCCCGTCCACATGCATGAGGCGGCTCTCGGCGCGCCGCGCGGGCGGGTGCTGCGCGATCAGCGCGGGCGGAAGGTCGTAGTCGAAGTCGGCGAGGCGCACGGTACAATTTTGCACTGCCGCGCGGAAAGCGCAGGCCGGGATGGCGGAATTGGTAGACGCACGGGACTCAAAATCCCGCGGTGGCAACACCATGAGGGTTCGATTCCCTCTCCCGGCACCAGGGCCGCTTTGATAGAATCCACCGCGCAGGTGTCCGCCGCGATCCTCGCGGTGGATGAAACGGGAATGCGGTGCCGAGCGGGAATGGATCCCGCGAGAATTCCGCAGCTGCCCCCGCAACGGTAGGGCCCTCGAGGGCGCCCAACAGCCACTGCCGCTCACGCGGCGGGAAGGCGGGCGATCCGCATGGCCAAGCCCGGAGACCGGCCTGCGGATGCCTTCCGCGCGGGTGTGCGTGGATTGCCGGAGGCAATCATGTCCCGTATTCCCCTGCGAGCGATCGCGGCCGTGTGCATGTCCATGGGCGCGGCGCACGCCGTCGCGCAATCCCCCGAAACCATCATCGTGACCGCCGCGCGCAGCGCCCAGCCGCTCTCGGCGTCCCTCGCGGATACGACCGTCATCGGCGAAGACGAGATCCAGCGCAGCACCGGGCAAAGCCTGCCGCAGCTGCTGCAGCGCCAGCCCGGGCTCGAGGTGACGGTGAACGGAGGTCCCGGCGGCACCTCCGGGGTCTTCATCCGCGGCGCCAACAGCGCCCAGGCGCTGGTGCTGGTCGACGGCCTGCGCGTGGGCTCGTCATCGACGGGCGCCACGTCGCTCGAAGCCATCCCCCTGGACCAGATCGAGCGCATCGAGATCGTCCGCGGCCCCGCGTCGAGCCTCTACGGCGCCGACGCGATGGGCGGGGTGATCCAGGTCTTCACCAAGTCGGGATCGCCGGGATTCGCCGCGCAAGCCTCGGCGGGCTACGGCACCGACGCGACGCGCAACCTGAGCGCGGGGCTTCGTGGCGGCACCGGCATGCTCCGCTACTCGTTGCAGGCGGGCGCCACGAAGAGCGAGGGCTTCAACGCGATCGTCAATCCCGCGAATTTCAGCTACAACCCCGACCGCGACGGCTACGAAGCGAGCAACGTGGGAGGCAGCCTCGCCTTCGACTGGGCCGCGGGGCAGACCCTGGAGTTGCACGGCCTGCACAACCGCCT
>DATBEA010000330.1:0-2012 GCA_036276215.1 Usitatibacter sp. | reverse complement strand
CCATCTCCCGCGCCGGCAACGTGATCCTCGTGTCCGACCGGGCGTTCCAGGAAACGCGCTACGCGCGCCAATGGATCCGGGTGGATCCGTTGCCGCGCTTCGTGGAAGCGGGCGCGGTGCCGGGCTTCGCCGGCGTGACGCTCGACCGCGACCAGGTGGTGCGCGAGATGCCGGCCGGCGACGACGTGCTCTGGCGCACGATCGTGAAGCGGGTCGAGGAGCTGCACCCCGGCATGCTCCAGCTGAAGGAGCCGCCCCCGCACGCGATGATCCGCTTCGCGGGGCCGGACCATACCTATCCGTACGTCTCCTACTACCAGGCCCTCGAGGCGGACACGATGCTTCCGCCCGACTTCTTCCGCGACCAGATCGTGCTGGTGGGGCGCGACCTCAAGGCGAACGTCAACGCCGACGTCGCGTCCGCGGACAACTTCGGCACGCCCTTCACGATGCGCGCGGGCTGGATGACGCCCGGCGTCGAGCTGCACGCGAACGTGCTCGAGACCGCCTTGCGGGGCGACGCGCTGCAACCCGCGCCGGCCTGGTGGCGCGCGGCGCTCGCGGCGGCCGCGGTGCTCCTTTGCGCGGCGTTCATGCGTCCATGGCGCCCGCTCGTGAGCCTCGCGCCGGTCGTCGCGGTGGTCGCGGCGATCGTGGTTCTCGATTGGGCGCTCTTCACGAAGGCGAACCTGTGGCTGCCGGGCGGCGCGGCGGCCATCGGCGCCGTGGTGGCGTATCTCGCCTTCGGGAGCGCCGCATACCTGACCGAAACCATGCGCAAGGCGCAGCTGCGCCGCGCGTTCTCCCTCTACGTCTCGCCCGAGGTCGTGGACCACGTGATGGCGCACCCGGACCGCCTGCAGCTGGGAGGGGAGCGGCGCGAGGTGACGATGCTCTTCACCGACCTCGCGGGCTTCACCACGTTCACCGAGGAGCTGGGCGCCGACAAGGTCGCGCGCATCCTCAACGTTCATTTCTCGCGCGCCACCGCGATCGTGAAGCGCCATCGCGGCACGGTGAACCGTTTCATCGGCGACGCCATCATGGCGATGTGGGGTGCGCCGCTCGACGATCCCGACCAGGCGATGAACGCCTGCCGCGCGGCGGTGGAGATGCAGGAGGACCTGGAGGCGTTGCGCGCCGAGTTCCGCGCCGAGGGCTTGCCCGAGATCCGCATGCGGGTGGGCATCCACTCGTGCACGGCGGTGATCGGCAACCTGGGCTCGTCCGACCGCTTCGACTACACGGCGATCGGCGACGGCGTGAACCTCGCCGCGCGCCTGGAGGGCGTGAACAAGCTCTACGGCACGGGGATCCTCGTGAGCGGCGAGACCGTCGCGCGCGCGGGCAATGCCGTTCCCATGAGGCTCGTGGACCGCGTGATCGTGAAGGGCAAGAGCGAGCCGGTGGACATCCACACGCCGTGCGCGGATGCCGCCGTGTGTGAAGCGAGCGCGAACGCGGTCGCCGCCTATCGCGCGCGGCGCTGGGACGAGAGCGAGCGGCTCTGGCGCGAGCTCCTCGAGCGCCATCCGATGGACACGATCGCCCAGCTCTACGTGGAGCGCATCCAGCGCTGCCGGCTGGTGGCCCCGGCGATGGAGTGGGACGGCGCGGTGGAGCTGGAGAAGCTCTGAGCGTTGTTGCGAGGCGGCCGGCCCGGGCGTACAGTTGAACGGACATCGCCTTCACGGCGAGCATTGGGCGTTAGAACCCAGAATTCAACAAGCAGGGAGGCACTGCCATGTTCCACAAGCAGCGGCGCGCATTGCTCGGCATCGCTTGGGTTTCCCTTGCGCTTGGCTCGGTGGGCGCATGGGCGCAAGCCAGCCCTTATGCGGGCGCCTGGAATGGCCTTCTGGTGGACAACTTCGCGGAAACGTGCACTTGCACCAGCGCAAGCTGCGCGGGCGCGATCGTCATCGAGGACGCGCGCTGCACAACGACCACACCTTGGTCGGGAACCGTCGACGCCTCGGGCAATTTCAACCTGTCTTTCGGAAGCGGGCTCT
>DATBEA010000329.1:0-5577 GCA_036276215.1 Usitatibacter sp. | reverse complement strand
TAGATCACGCGGGGACTTTCGAATGCGGGTCCCCGCATTATCTCAGGACCGCCGCGCTACATCTGCTTGAACAGGTGCGAGTAGATGCGCGAGACCACGAGCTCCTCGTCGTGGCCCTTCACCTTGACGCGCGCCTGGCCGCGGAAATCGCGCGTGACGGCGGCGATGGCGCCCGCGTTGACGAGGGTGGAGCGATGGATCTGCCAGAAGACCTCGGGATCGAGGCCATCGAGGATCTCGCGGATCGGCGTCTTGATGAGCGCCTCCGAGTCCCGCGTCACCACGCGGGTGTACTTCTCGTCGGACTGGAAGAACAGCACGTCGCCCACCGGAATGAGGCGAAGCTGCTGGCCCACCGTGGCCTTGATCCACTGCAGCCGCTCGCGCTTCGTCCCGGCCTGCTGCGCGAGCCGGGCGAGGAGCGCGGTGAGGTCCGGCGGCGGTGTCGCGGCCTTCGCCTTCAGCCGCTCGAGCGTGACCGCGAGGCGCTCGTCGCTCACGGGCTTCAGCACGTAATCGACCGCCCCCGTCTCGAAGGCCTGGATCGCGTACTGGTCGTAGGCGGTCACGAAGACCACGTGGCTTCGCGCCCCCACGTGGCGCGCGACCTCGAGCCCCGTCATCTCGGGCATCTGGATGTCGAGGAACATGAGGTCGGGCACGCGGTCCTCGAGGGCTTCGAGCGCGGCGGCGCCGTCCGCCACGGAGGCGATCACCTGGAGCTCGGGCCAGAGCTTCGCGAGCTTGCCTTGCAGCTGCGCGCGCAGGATGTCTTCGTCTTCGGCGACGATGGCGGTCGGCATGGTGGGATATTACTGTTTCGAGCGCCGCACGAGCCACCAGATGCCCAGGCCCAGCAGGATGAAGGGTGCCAGCACCGGCACCATCGAGACGATGATCACCACGGGAATGAAGATCGCGAGGCCCACGATGAGGAATCCCAGCCCGTAGACGACGGCGAGCACGATCGCGATCGCCACCACGACCACGGCGAAGGCCGCGGCGATGCCCGCCGTGCCGATGAGGGCGCCCGCGGGCCCGGAGATGACCTCCTCGCCGTTGTGCACCGGCAGCATGCCCGTGGCCACGCCGACGATGGCAAGGCCCGCCACGACGGCCGCGATCACCACGAGCACGATGAAGGCGAAGGAAAGGCTCTTCCTCCATGCGCGCTCGGCCGTGCCCATGGCCTGGAGCGTGAGCGCCGCCGCACCCTGCGCGGCGGCGGGCTGGGCGGGCGCCTGGGCGCCGAAGCCCGCCGCGGCCGCGGACGCCGTGCGCGTTCCGTCGCGAGGCACCTCGAGGGTCGCGGTCACGCCATGGGGCTCATGGGCTTCCATCGTGAGCTTGCCGTTGTCGCCGTAGAGCGCGGCCAAACGCTCGCGGATGTTGGTGAGGCCCACGCCGTTGCCGGGAGCCTCGGAGAAGCCGCGCCCCGTGTCGGCCACGCCCACGCGAAGGCGGTTGTCCTCGGCGGTCGCGAAGATCCGCACCGTCCCGCCGTCGCGCTGCGGCTCCAGGCCATGCTTGATCGCGTTCTCGACGAGCGACGGCAGCATGAGCGGCGGGAAGGGCGCGTCCACGAGCTCGGGCGGCACGTCGATCTCGAAGGCGAGGCGCTTGCCCATGCGCATCTGCAGGATGTTCAGGTACGCGCGCACCAGCTCGACTTCCTGGCCCACCGTCGAGGACGACTCGCGCATCTTGGGCAAGGCGTTGCGAAGGTACTGGATGAGGTGGCCCGTCATCTGGTTGGCGCGCGGGGGATCGACCTCGGTGAGCGCCTGGACGCTCGCGAGCGTGTTGTAGAGGAAGTGGGGCTCGACCTGCGCCTGGAGCGCGGAGAGCTTCGCCTCGGTCACCTGCTGCGTCATGCGGTGATACTCGGCCTCGCGGCGCTTGGCCTCGGCCATGCGCTGCGCGCCGCGCGCACGGTCGATGAAGAACTTCGACACGATCATGAGCGCGAAGAGCGGGATGAACACGACGATCATCGCGCCGCCCAGGCCGATGCGGTACAGGTCGCCCGAGACTTTCTCGCGGATGTCGCGGCGCACCTCGGGCGGGAGCTGCGCGGACGGGCCCGGCTTGTCGTCGTCGGTCACGTTGATGCCCACCACGACGCCGGGCACGTGGATCGTCGGGCCCGCCGCGGCGACCTTCGCGTCTTTCGCATCCTTGGCATCGGCCGCGGCCTTGGCCTGCTTCCCGGCTTCGTCGGCGGCCTTGAGCGATTCGTCGAGGGACTTGGCGACCTTGTCGCCCTCGACTCCGGCGCCCTTCAACGCGCGAGCGCTCTGGGCCTGGGCCTCGACGATGGCGCGGCGCGCTTCGGCAACGGCGCCGGAAACATCCTCGGCGGCCTGGCGCTTGGCCCGCAACACCTCGGCGCCCGCCTCGCGCAGGCCCTCGCGGGCGTTATTGAGCTCCTCGAGCGCCTGGTCGAGCTCCTCGCGGCGGTCCGGGTCGCGCGTGCGGTCGCGCATGTTCTTCACCACGCCGTGGGCGATGTCGAGCGCGCTCTCCGAGAACGCGGAGTTGATCTCGCTCTTGATGGCGCGGCGCTCGGCCGGCGTGGAGCCGCTCTTGTCGAGCTCGATCACGTGGAACGGGGTAGCGAAGATCCCCAACGCGACGAGCAGCGCGAAGCCCCCGAGCAGGAGTGCCCACCAGGGGATGCGATGCAGCGTGTCGGAGACGGGTTTCATCGATTCCTAGTAGTCGGCCAGCAGCGCGATCACCACGGCGGTGAGGCAGAAGGCGAGCACTCCCACGAAGGCCAGCACGACTTGAGGCGCGAGCGATGCGATCCAGGACATGTGTTTGGGCCTCTTGGGAAAGGTTCGCCTGATGTGTGGCCATTCTGGCCGCCGGGAATGCGCCCCGCCACAAGGCGGCGGCGAAATGCAGAAAGCGTGGGCCGAAACGGCCTGGGGAGCGACGAAAGGTGGGCCTGGCGGCCGGCGCGTTGCCCATCACATCTGCTTGAATAGGTGGGTAAAAGCCCGGGAAACCACCAGGGTCTCGGGGCGGCCCTTGAGGCTCACCTCGGCCTGGTCCTTGAGCCCACGGCGCACCGCCGCGATGTGGTCCACGTTCACGATGGTGGCGCGGTGGATCTGCCAGAAACGGTCCGGGTCGAGCTCGTCCAGGAGCTCGCGGATGGGCTTGCGGATCAGGGCCTCCGAGTCGGCGGTGACGACCCGCGTGTACTTCTCGTCGGACTGGAAGAAGACCACCTCTTCCACGGGAATCAGGCGCACGTTGCTCCCCACCGAGGCCTTGATCCACTTGAGCTTGTCCCCGGGGCCCGCGAGGCGCGCGGCGAGGGTTTCCACCAGCGCCTCGAGCTGCGCGGGCCGCTCCGAGAGCCGCTCCTTCAACCGGCCGCAGGTGAGCTGCAGGCGCTCCTCGTTGAAGGGCTTCAGCACGTAGTCGATGGCGCCCTGCTCGAAGGCCTCCACCGCGTATTGGTCGAAGGCGGTCACGAAGACCACGTGGGCGCGGCCGCCGATGGCGCGCGCGGCCTCCAGGCCGTTCACGCCGGGCATGTGGATGTCGAGGAAGAAGAGCGCCGGGGCATGCCTCGCGATGACGCCCTCGATGTCACGGCCGTTCTCCATCTCCTGGACGACGTCGAGCTCCGGCCAGAGGCGGGACAGGCGCGAGCGAAGCTGGGCGCGAAGAAGCGGCTCGTCGTCCGCAATCACTGCGCTCACGCGGGTATTCACGCGGACGTGGCCGACGGCACTTCGATGGAGGCGACGACGCCGTGCGGCTCGCGCTCCTCGACCACGAGGCGCGCCGTGGTGCCGTAGAGCGCCTTCAGGCGCTCGCGGATGTTGGCAAGCCCCACGCCCCCGCCCTTCTTGGGCTTGATGCCTTCACCCGTGTCCTCGACGGAGACGCGCAGCAGCCCCTCGTCTTCCCGGGCGCGGATCGTGATCGTCCCGCACTCGCAACACGGATCCACGCCGTGCTTCACCGCGTTCTCGACCAGGGTGATGAGCATCATGGGCGGGAATGCGCGCTCCCTGAGCGTCTCGGGCACCTCGATGGCATAGGCGAGGCGCGTGCCCATGCGCACGCGGTGGATGTCGAGGAAGGCGCGCGCCATCTCCAGCTCGCGGCCCAGGCGGGTGCTCGACTCGCGCATCTGGGGAAGCGCCGCGCGCAGGTACTGGATGAGGCTATCGAGCATGCGCGAGGCTTCGGGCGGGTCGGTCTCGACCAGGTGCTGGACGTTGGCGAGCGTATTGAAGAGGAAATGCGGCTCGACCTGCGCCTGCATGAGCTGGAGCTTCGCCTCGAGGAGGTTCTTCTCGAGCTGGTGCTTCTCGCTTTCGCCGCGGTGGAAGCGCGCCTGGTCGCGTGCATGCTTCTCGCGAAGGATGAGGGTCGCCACCACGACGCATCCGACACCGATGCCCAGGCCCATCGTGATGAGGACCCCGGCGAGGCGCTCGGACAACATCTCGCCCAGGCCGCGTCCCTTCACAACGCCGGCGAGGATGGTGCCGAGGCAGGAGCCCAGCACCACGGCCGCGACCTGCAGGGCCTCCTGGGGGAAGGCGCGCTGGCGGATGTTCCCGGCCACCGTGAAGAGCAGCATGCTCGTGTAGCCCACGCACAGGCCGCTCACGAGCAGGTCCGGGTACGTGTTGGAGAAGACCCAGACGACCGCCCCCGAGGCCAGCGCGCAGACCGCGGTGACCGCGAGCACGCGCCGTATCGTGAGGCCTTCGAGCAGGTAGGCGTAGGTCCGCAAGGTGGCCCAATGTACCCAATGGAGCGCGCCCGGCGCAAAAGCGATGCGACGAAACGCGCATATGGGGGACTGGACGGCGCCACCGGCGCAATAAAAAAGCCCGGCTCCAGGAAGGTAGCCGGGCAGGAGGAGCCCGCCCAAAAAAACGGGGCGGAACCTGGGGACTTTCAGCCCGCGGAGCGCTTGCCCACCACCATCACGGTGTAGTGGACGTGGGGCGTCGCGGCGCGGACCTGGACGGGCTCCTCGGCCGCCGCGAGGCGTTCCTGCATCGGCTGCACGCGCTGGGTGTAGGGCGACGGCGGATCGGTGAGGATGGCGCCCGCCGCGACCAGGAACCAGGCCGAGACCAGGACCGTGACGCCCGCGGCGACGACGGAGTTGCTCGGGTAAGCGGCGAATCGGTAGGCGTTCATCTTTCCATCTCCTTTGGCGGCGTTCATTGCTTCACTGAACATGGCCGCAGGTTAAGCACCCGCGGTGACAGGAGAAAGTCGAAAGCGACGAAATGCGGAAAAGGCGCCCTGAAACGCTCAGGGGACGGAACGGGCGCTGCGGCCCGGAAGGTACGAAACACCCACCATCGCGACGAAAGAGGCGGCGAGACCGCCCAGTGGGGGAGGAACGATGCCCTCGGGAGAGAGCCATTCCATGAGTATCCAGATGGCGAGCCCGGCCGCGATGGATGCGTGCGCGGCTCGCGCATTGGCGCGCCGCCAGAACATCGCCGCGGTCATCGGAACGAAGGATGAAACGAGGACGACCTTCCCCGACTCGTTCACCAATTGATAGATGGAGAGCTTCGACGT
>DATBEA010000328.1:0-1755 GCA_036276215.1 Usitatibacter sp. | reverse complement strand
GTCTCGAAACGAATCATTCGCCCATGTTCGCCCAATCGCGCGGCGGTGTCAGCACCTCGTACAGTTTCGCTTCAGGCGAGCCCTCGGCGGGTTTCCAATCGTAGCGCCATTTCACGACAGGCGGCAGCGACATCAATATCGATTCGCTGCGCCCGCCCGATTGCAGCCCGAAGAGCGTGCCGCGGTCCCATACCAGGTTGAATTCCACGTAACGGCCACGGCGGTATGCCTGGAAATCGCGCTCGCGCTCGCCGTAGGCGAGGCCGCGGCGCCGCTCGACGATCGGAGCGTACGCCGGAAGGAAGGCATCGCCCACCGCGCGCATCACCGGGAACGCCTGCTCGAAGCCGCCCTCGTCGAAATCGTCGAAGAACGTCCCGCCGATGCCGCGCGGCTCGCTTCGGTGCTTGAGGAAGAAATATTCGTCGCACGCCTTCTTGAAGCGCGCGTGCAGCCCGGGATAGGGCGCCAGCGCATCGCGGTTGGCGCGGTGGAAATGAACGCAATCCTCCTCGAAGGGGTAGTAAGGCGTAAGGTCCATGCCGCCGCCGAACCACCACACGTCATTCTCGCTGTCCTTCGCCTGGGCGCGAATGAACCGCACATTCATGTGGACCGTGGGCACGTAGGGATTGCGCGGATGGAGCACGAGCGATACGCCCATCGCGCCCCACTCGCCACCGGCGACCTGCGGGTGGCGCGCGGTCGCCGAAGGCGGGAGGCTTTGCCCGCCGACGTGCGAGAAACCCACGCCGGCGCGCTCGAAGAGCTCGCCGTCCTCCAGCATGCAGCTCGTCCCTCCGCCGCCCTGCGGGCGTTTCCATTCGTCCCGCGCGAAACGACCGCCGTCGAGGGATTCGAGGCGGGAGACGATCGCCTCCTGCAGGCCCACCAGGTAGTCGCGGACCGGGGTGGTCTTCATCGGCGCGCGAAGGCGCGGTGCCCGATGTCCTTGCGGAACTGCATGCCGTCGAAGCGGATGCGCTCGGCGACCTCGTAGGCGCGCTCCGCGGCGATCTTCACCTTGTCACCGAGCGCCGTGACGCACAGCACGCGCCCGCCGTTCGTGACGACCTTGCCGTCCTTCGACGCCGTGCCGGCGTGGAAGACGTGGAAGTCTTCCTCGTCGCGCGGCAAGCCGTGGATCTCGTCGCCCTTGCGCGGCGTGTCGGGGTAGCCGGCGGCGGCCATCACGACGCCCAGCGCCGCGCGACGATCCCACTGCGCCTCGATGCGGTCGAGCGTGCCATCGATGGCGTTGTCCACCAGCTCGAGCAGGTCGCTCTTGAGGCGCATCAGGATGGGCTGCGTCTCGGGATCCCCGAGGCGGCAGTTGAACTCGATCACCCGCGGCGCGCCCTGCGCATCGATCATGAGCCCCGCATAGAGGAAGCCCGTGTAGGGGATGCCGTCGGCGGCCATGCCGCGCACGGTGGGCGTGATGACCTCGGACATCACGCGATGGTGCACCTCCGGCGTCACCACGGGCGCGGGCGAGTACGCGCCCATGCCGCCGGTGTTGGGTCCGCGGTCGCCGTCGAAGATGCGCTTGTGGTCCTGGCTCGAGGCGAGCGGCAGCACGTTCCTGCCGTCCACCATCACGATGAAGCTCGCCTCCTCGCCTTCCAGGAAATCCTCGATCACGACGCGGTGGCCGGCCTCGCCCAGCTTGTTGCCCGCGAGCATCATGTCGACTGCATCGCGCGCCTCCCTGTCGCTCGCCGCGACCACGACCCCCTTGCCGGCCGCCAGGCC
>DATBEA010000327.1:0-6494 GCA_036276215.1 Usitatibacter sp. | reverse complement strand
ACGAGTCCTATTCCTTCGACAACGTACGCAAGGTGAGCCACACGATCGACTGGGACCGTTCGATGCCCACAGGGCTTCGCACCGCGCACCTGCGCGACCCCGACGGCATGTCCACCTGCTTCGCGTCCGAGTCGTTCATGGACGAGATGGCGTTCGCGGCGGGAGCCGATCCGGTCGAGTTTCGCCTGCGACATCTCGCGAACGCGCACGACGCCGCCGTGGTGAAAGCCGCCGCCGGCAAGGCCGGCTGGGAGAAGCGCGCCGGGCCCAGGGCGAAGAGCGCTGAGCGCATCGTGACCGGCCGCGGGATCGCCTATGCGCCGCGCGGTGGAACCGTCGTCGCGATCGTGGCCGAGGTCGAGGCCGACCGCGACACCGGCGCATGGCGCGTGCGCCGCTTCACCTGCGCCCACGACTGCGGCTTCGTCGTGAATCCGCTCACGCTGCGCGGCACGATCGAGGCGAACCTCGTCCAGGCGATGAGCCGCGCGCGCCACGAGGCGGTGCGCTTCGACGCGCGGCGCGTGCTTTCGGTCGACTGGATCACGTATCCCATCGTCGACATGACCGAAGTGCCCGACGCCATCGACATCGTGATGGTGGGCAACAGGGCCGGCGCCAAGTCGAGCGGCGCGGGCGAGCCTTCGTCGCGGCCCGTGGCCGCGGCGCTCGCCAATGCGCTCTTCGACGCGACCGGCGTGCGGCTGCGCCGCGTGCCGCTCACGCAGGAGTCGCTCCTCGCGGGGCTGCGGGCTACTCGGGCGTGATCTTCGCGTCGCGGATGACCTTCGCCCACTTGGCGCTTTCCGCGGCGTAGAGCTTGCCGAGCTGGGGCGCGGACATCGCGTCCGCCTCGACGCCGTCCTCCGCCAGCTTCTTGCGCACGTCCGGCAACCCGAGGATGGCGTTGATTTCCTTGTTGAGGCGATCCACCACCGCCGCCGGCGTGCCCGCCGGGGCCACGAACGAGTACCAGGTGGTCACCTCGTACCCCGGAAGCACGTCGCCGATCACCGGCACCTTGGGCAACTGCGGCGAAGGCTTGCGGCTCGACACGCCGAGCGCGCGCAACTTGCCTCCCTGGATCTGCGGGAGCATCGAGGGCAGCGCGTTGAACATGAACTGGACGTTGCCCGCGATGAGGTCCATGGTCCCCGGCGCGCTTCCCTTGTACGACACCTGAACGGCATCGATGCCGGCCATCATGTTGAACATCGTCGCGGAAAGGCCCTGCGTCGTCGCCGGGCCCAGCGACGCGAAGTTGAGCGCCCCCGGCTTCGATTTCGCGAGCGCGATGAACTCCTTCACGCTGTGCGCCGGCACCGACGGGTTCACGCACAGCACCATGGGCGTGAATCCGATCATCGCCACGGGCGTGAAGTCCTTGAGCGGATCGTACGGCTGCGATTTCATGAGCGAAGGCGTCATCACGAACACCGGGGTCGCCAGGCCGAGCGTGTAGCCGTCCTTCGCGGAGGTCGCCACGTTGCGCATGCCGATGGTGTTGCTGCCGCCGCCCTGGTTCTCGACCAGCACGGGCTGCTTCACTCGGTCGGCGAGATGCTTTCCCACGAGGCGCGCGAGGCTGTCGGCGCCGCCGCCCGCGGCGTAGGGAACGATCACGCGAATCGGCTTGCTCGGGTATTCCTCGCCGAGCGCGGAGCCTGAAATGAGGAGGGCGGCCAGCGCGCCCGCGAGCGCGCTACGAATGATTGTCGTCGTCATGTTGGTGCGTGTGGCTCGTATGCGGATGTCCATGGTCGTGGTCGTGCATGAGGTTCTTCGGCACGTCGGGAAAGAGCTCGCGCGCGGAGGGCGCCGCGCCCCCCGCCCATTCGACGCCGCCTTTCTTGCGGGCGGCCTCGAAGAAATCGTTCCAGCCGAGCTTCGCCGGGTCGCGCGCCACTTCCAGGCGCTGGGCGAGGGCGGCGAGCACGAGCTTCCTCACCCGGCGCCCATCCCAGCCCTCGCACAGGGCGGCGAGCTCGCCGATGCGCGCCGTGTCGCGCGCGAGCGGCAGCAGCGCCGGCCATTGCACCGCGAGCTCTCCCAGGGCGCTTTCCAGGATGCGCGCGACGGTCTCGCGGTCGGGCAGCGAGAAGCCCATCACGAGGTCGGCGCGCGACAGGAACGCCACGTCCACGGCCTCGATGAAGTTGGTGGTGGTGACGAAGAGCACCGAGGGCAGCTTCCTCGCGATCTCGTCGATGCCCAGGAGCACCGCGTCGGTCGCGCGATGCACGTCCACCGGGTTCGCCTCGAAGGAAGCCGCCGAGCGGCTCACCGCGAAGCTCTCGACCTCGTCGATGAGCACGACGGTGAAGGGGCGCCGCGCCGCGATCTCCGGAATCGTCTCCGTGAGGAGCCTCGTCACGTTGCGCTGGCTCTCCCCCAGCATGTCGCTCGGGAAGGCGTGCGGGTTCACTTCCACCAGCGTGGTCGCGCCCTCGCGGGCGAGCGCCAGCGCGGCCACCTGGGCGAGACCGCGTGCCATCGTGGTCTTGCCGGTGCCCGGCGGGCCCGCGAGCACGATGAGCCCGTGCGGCAGTCCCGAGAGCATCGCGAGGCGCCGCCCGTGCTGCAGCACCAGGAGCGCCTGCGCGAGGAGGCGCTCCTTCACCTCGCGCGGCACGATGATGGCGTCCCAGTCGCGGTCGTGGTGCTCCGCGGGCAGCACGTGCATCGAGAGCACGCCGGGAGGCAACGCGGACTTGGCGCGGTCCATCTAGCTCGCCGGCCTGCGGTCTTCGGGCCACTGGATCTGCGAGAGCTCTTGCATGGACAGCAGCGTGTCCTCCGCCTCCTCGAAGAGCACCATCGGGTCCATGAGCGCGCGCATGGTTTCCAGGACCGAGTCGAACATGTGCACGCGCACCAGGCGGCACTGGTTCCGGGGATCGTCGTTGAAGTGCTGGTGCCACAGGAAGTGGTCGACGACGATGAGGTCGCCCTTCTTCCAGCGGTGGTGCTCGCCCTTGTCGGGCGCGGTCCCCATGAAGCTGTGCCCATGGCCTTCCACCACGTAGAGCCACGCCTCGCCCGGGTGGCGGTGAAGCGACTGGGTCTTGCCCGGGGCGAACTGGATCATCACCTGCGTGAGGCCCGAGGCTTCGTTGCCGATGGAGCGGTCGTTCAGGAACTTGGTGCGCGTGCCGCGCGGGGTGGCGAGGAGGTCCTGCTCGTCGTACGGCGTGTGGATGCGTCCGGAGCGGCGCCGTTTCGTCTCCTGCGCGAGCCGGCGCAAGCGGCGCGAGTACGGATCGTCTCCGGTCGTGCCCGCGGAGTAGGGCGGGCGAGGCGGAAGGTCCTTGAAGGGCGCGTGGCCGCGGTCCTCGATCACGCTCATGCCGAGCGTGGAGAGCATGGGCTCCGACGAGTAGCTCATGAAGCGCGCGGCCTTGCCGGATTCGTTGCCGTGGCGATGCCAGCTCCAGGCGGGGATGTGGATGGCGTCCCACGGCTTCCAGTCGTGGCGCACGCCGTCCACCTCGGTCCAGCCGCTTCCCGAGACCATGAAGAGGATCGCGTCCCACGAATGGCGGTGGATCGTGGTGACGGTTCCCGGGTCGACCTCGTGCACGAGGGCGTCGAGGCAACGCGTCGGCCGGTCGCCGTCCCATCCCATGTACACGCCCGTGCGCATTCCGCGCGCCGTGGGCTCGAGGACCACGTCCTCCTCGCGGATCACGCTCTGGCGGTACTTGCGCCATTGCTCGATGAACTCGGCACGCCGCTTCTTCTGGACGTGGTAATGGGTCGTCGTGGTGCGGGTCTGCGTGGGCATGATGTTCCTTGATGCAGAACGGCGTTCCACTGAATTCGCCGTGACGAAGAGTTAATCATGGAGCGCGGCGCCGGGTCAATTTGCGGCTTGCTGCGTATACTGGCGCCACCCATGGACCACGCCCCGGCCCGCGCCAAGGCCGTCTCCCCGGCCCGCCTCGCCGTCCTGCTGGCGATCGTGTTCGCGATCCTCGCGGGAAGCGCCATGCTGCACACTTCGACAACGTTCGACGAGATCGTGTTCATGTGCGTGGGCGCGCGCGGCATCGACACCGGCGACTTCAGCCTCGTGATCGACCATCCGCGCCTGCCGCAATACATCTACGGCCTGCCCGTGTACCTCATGCACGTGAAGTACCCGCCCGAAGGGGTGCTCACGCACGACTGGATGCCGCGCTACTACTATGCGCGCACGCTCCTCTGGGGGCTGGGCAATCCCGCGGAGCACATCGTGATGGCCACGCGCGCCGTGGCGCTCGCCTTCGGCGCGGCGACGGTGGCGGCCACCTTCGCCCTCGCGCGCCGGCACATGTCCGCGTGGTCCGCGCTCTTCGCCGCGGCGCTGGTGGCGTTCCTTCCCGACATGCTCGCCCACTCGGGCGTGGCCTACAACGACATCCCGCTCGCCTTCGGCTTCCTCGTGACCCTCTATGCGTTCGACGCCGCGGTGCGCCGGCCATCGCCCCGCATCGTGGCGGCGGCGGGCGTGGCCTGCGCGCTCACCGTCTGCGTGAAGTACAGCGGGCTCATCCTGGGCCCGATCCTGGTCGCGCTGGTCGCGGCCGAGGCGCTCTCGGGGCGCTGGCGCGACCGTGCGTGGCGCCATTCGATCTTCGTCGCGATCCCGGTATTCCTCGGCGCGATGTACGTGACGATCGCGCTCGTGTACCTGGGCGATTGGACCCTCCGGGGCTTCACGGGCGGGCTCATGGCGAGCCTCGACGCGACGGTGGGGCGCACCGCGAACCTGCTGGGCGAGCGCTACCGTGGCGGGCGCTGGTACTTCTTCCCCGTGGCGTTCCTCCTCAAGACGCCCGCGGCGCTGCACGTCCTGGTGCTGGTGGCGCTGGTCGCCGCGTGGGGCAGCCTTCGAGATCGGCCCTGGCGCGAGTGGCTCACGCACGGCGCGCGCGCTCCCGTCGTGGGAATCGCCTTCTTCCTGGCGGGCCTCGTCACCTCGAGCATGAACATCGGATTCCGGCATGCGCTGCCGATGCTTCCGCTGATCTGCATCATGGTGGCCCAGGGCGTGGGCTCGATCTGGGGGCGCGCCCGGCCGGCGCTGCGCACGGCGCTGGGCATCGTCTTCGCCGCGTATGTCGCATCCACGTCGATGCACTATCCGTATTTCCTCGCGTACCTGAGCGAGTACACGGCGGGCCGGCCGCTCTACAGGACGCTCGTGGATTCGAGCACCGACTGGGGCGAGGGGCTGGTGGCGCTTCGCGCCTTCATGCAAGAGCGCGGCGTGGACAGCGTGGCCCTGGGCTATTTCGGCTCGACGCCCCCCGAGGCCTACGGCATCCGCTATTACCCGCTGCCCAGCTACTACCAGCTGCCCGCGCCCGAGCCGAACACGCCCGAGCCGCGCTACCTCGTGGTCTCGGCGACGTTGCTCGCCGGCAACTACGTGGCCGACGACCCGTATGCGCCGCTGCGAGCCCTCGAGCCCGTCGCGGTCATCGCCGACACGCTCTACGTCTTCGACATGCAGGCGCGCCGGTAGACTTACCCGCATGCTCTCCATCACCGTCCCCATCTACAACGAGGAGCAGAACCTCGAGCCGCTCTACCGGCGCCTCGTGGAGACGCTGGAGCCGCTCGGCAAGCCCTTCGAGATCGTGCTCGTGAACGACGGCAGCAGCGACGGCAGCGACCGCGCCCTCGATGCCCTGGCGGCGCGCGATCCGCGCGTGAAGGTGGTCCAATTCCGGCGCAACTACGGCCAGACCGCCGCGATGATGGCGGGCATCCGCTATGCGTCGGGCGAGATCATCATCCCGATGGACGGCGACCTGCAGAACGACCCCGCCGACATACCCAAGCTCCTCGCGAAGCTCGACGAGGGCTATGACGTGGTGTCGGGCTGGCGGCAGGACCGCAAGGACAACGCGCTCCAGCGCACGCTTCCCAGCCGCCTCGCCAACTGGCTCATCTCGCGCATCTCCGGAGTGCACCTGCACGACTACGGCTGCTCGCTCAAGGCCTACCGCCGCGACGTCGTGAAGGGCGTGAAGCTCTATGGCGAGATGCACCGCTTCATCCCGATCTACGCGACCTGGGAGGGCGGGCGCGTGGCCGAGGTCGTGGTCACGCACCACCCGCGCGTCCACGGGCAGTCGAAGTACGGCGCCGATCGCGTGGTGAAGGTGCTGCTCGACTTGATCGTGGTGCAGTTCCTCGCGCGCTACGCCCACCGGCCGATCTATCTCTTCGGCGGCTGCGGGATCGCGGCGCTGCTGCTCGCCTTCGTCGCGGGCGTGTGGGCCGTGTACCTCAAGTACTTCGAGGCGACGTCCTTCATCCAGACGCCGCTGCCGCTCGCGGTGGTGCTGCTCACCCTCACCGGGGGCATCAGCATCCTGATGGGGCTCCTCGCCGAGATCATCATGCGCACCTACTATGAGTCCCAGGGCAAGGCGGTGTACCTCGTCCGCAGCACGTCGAACCTCGGTCCCGATCCTTCCTGACATGTGCGGCCTCGCGGGCTT
>DATBEA010000326.1:0-6750 GCA_036276215.1 Usitatibacter sp. | reverse complement strand
AAGACGTGGAAGTCGTCCTCGTTCTTCGGCAGCCCGTGGATCTCGTCGCCCTTGCGCGGCGAGTCCGGATAGCCCGCGGCCGCCATGACCACGCCCAGGGCCGCGCGCCGATCCCACTCGGCCTCGATGCGGTCGAGCGTGCCGTCGATCGCGTGCTCGACGATCTCGAAGAAGTCGGTCTTGAGGCGCATGAAGATGGGCTGCGTCTCCGGATCTCCGAGGCGGCAGTTGAACTCGACCACGCGCGGTGCGCCCGCCGGGTCGATCATGAGGCCCGCGTAGAGGAAGCCCGTGAACTCGATGCCGTCCCCGGCCATGCCCTTCACCGTGGGCGTGATGATCTCGCGCATCACGCGCGCGTGGACTTCCGGCGTCACCACAGGCGCCGGCGAGTAGGCGCCCATGCCGCCGGTGTTCGGGCCGTTGTCGCCGTCGAAGATGCGCTTGTGGTCCTGGCTGGAAGCAAGCGGCAGGACGTTCTTGCCGTCCACCATCACGATGAAGCTCGCTTCCTCGCCCGCCATGAACTCCTCGATCACTACGCGGTGGCCGGCGTCGCCCAGCTTGTTGCCGGCGAGCATCATGTCCACCGCCTCGCGCGCTTCCCTGTCCGTATCGGCGACGACGACGCCCTTCCCGGCGGCGAGGCCGTCGGCCTTGATCACGAGGGGCGCCGGGTGCGCATCGAGGAACGCGTGAGCCTCCTTCGCGTTCGTGAACGTCTTGTGGCGCGCCGTCGGGATGCCGTGGCGCTGCATGAAGCGCTTGGCGAAGTCCTTGGACGACTCGAGCTGCGCCGCGGCTTTCGTCGGCCCGAAGATGCGCTGCCCCGCGTCGCGGAAGGCATCCACGATGCCCGCGGCGAGCGGCCCTTCCGGGCCCACCACCGTCGCGTGCACCGCCTCGGCGCGCGCGAAAGCGACGAGCTTGGCGATATCGGTGAGCTCCACGTTGAAGAGCCCGTCCTCGCGCGCGGTGCCGGCATTGCCGGGCGCCACGTACACGCGGGAAACCCTGGGCGATTGCGCGAGGCGCCAGGCGATGGCGTGCTCGCGGCCTCCGGGACCGATGACGAGGAGTTTCATGTCGAAGCCGGGATTATACGAAGGTCCTCGCCAACATCCATGATCGCGGCGGCGGCAGCGGTATCTAGTGCCGGAAGTGCCGCATTCCGGTGAACACCATCGCGATGCCCTGCTCGTCGGCGGCGGCGATCACCTCGTTGTCGCGCAGGCTCCCCCCGGGCTGGATCACGGCCTTGGCGCCCATCGCCGCGATCACGTCGAGGCCGTCGCGGAAGGGGAAGAAGGCGTCCGAGGCGGCGACCGAGCCGCGCAGCGTGAGCCCCGCGCTCTTCGCCTTGATGGCGGCGATGCGCGCTGCGTCCACGCGGCTCATCTGGCCCGCACCCACGCCCAACGTGGCCCCGTGGCGCGCGAAGACGATGGTGTTGGACTTCACGAACTTCGCCACGCGAAACGCGAAAAGGAGGTCGTTCATCTCCTCCTTCGTGGGATCGCGCTTGGTGACGATGCGAAGCTCGGAGACGTCGAAGGCGTCGCTCGTCTGCACCAGGAGCCCGCCGCCCACCCGCTTCATGTCGAGCGCGTTCAGCGCCTTCTCCACGTCGATGCGCAAGAGCCGCACGTTCTTCTTCGCCGCGAAGACCCTGAGCGCATCCGCTTCGTAGCGCGGCGCGATCACCACCTCGACGAATTGCGCGGCGACGGCCTCGGCCGTCGCGGCGTCCACCGGCCGGTTGAAGGCGATGATGCCGCCGAAAGCCGACGTGGGATCCGTGAGGAACGCCGCGCGATAGGCGGCGAGAGGACCCTCGGCCACGGCGACGCCACAGGCATTGGCGTGCTTCACGATCACGCAGGCCGGAACGTCGAACGTGCGGCAGCATTCCCACGCCGCGTCGGCATCGGCGATGTTGTTGTAGCTCAGCTCCTTCCCCTGGAGCTGCTTGAAGGAGGCGAGCGTGCCGGGCGGCGGAGTGCGCTCGACGTAGAACGCGGCCGATTGGTGCGGGTTCTCGCCATAACGAAGCGTCTGCGCGAGCCCCACCTGCAGGTTGAAGCGGTCGGGAAACTCGCGCGCGACGCCGTCGCTCGTGCGCGCCGTGAGCCAGTTGGAGATCATCCCGTCGTATTCCGCGGTGTGGCTGAACGCCTTGGCGGCGAGGCGGTAGCGCTCGGCGTCGTCGAGCGCGCCCTTGCCGGACTTCATCTTCTCGAGGATGCCGGGGTAGTCCGCCGGATCGGTCACCACCGCCACGAAGGCGTTGTTCTTGGCGGCGGCGCGCACCATCGCCGGGCCGCCGATGTCGATGTTCTCGATGGCGTCTTCCATCGTGCAGCCGGGCTTGGCCACCGTCTGCGCGAACGGATAGAGGTTCACCACCACCATGTCGATGGGCTCGATGCCGTGCTGCTTCATCGACTCGCGGTGGCCGGGCTTGTCGCGCCGGGCGAGGATCCCGCCGTGCACCTTGGGGTGCAGGGTCTTCACGCGGCCTTCCATCATCTCGGGGAAGCCCGTGAACTCGGAGACCTCCTTCACCACGATGCCGTTCAGCTTGAGGAGCTGCGCGGTGCCGCCGGTAGAGAGGATCTCGACGCCGTGGGTGAGCAGCGCCCGGGCGAATTCGACGACCCCGGCCTTGTCGCTGACCGAGATGAGCGCCCGGGAGATCTTGGCCATCGACCCTTAGTCGAGGCCGTGCTGCTGGAGCTTCTTCCTCAGGGTATTCCGGTTCAGGCCCAGCAGCTCGGCCGCGCGCGTCTGGTTGCCCTGCGCCTGGAACATGACCACCTCGAGCATGGGCTTCTCCACCGCGGCCACGACCATGTCGTAGATGCCGGAGGCCTTCTCGCCGTCGAGGTCCTTGAAGTACTGGCGCATGACCTTGCGCACGGTAGAAGACAGCTCGTTATCGCGCACGTCCGATCTCCCCTCGAACCTGTTCCTAGGCGGCAAGCGCTACCTCTTCTTCGTCGTATTCGAGCCGCCCGGAGCGCGCCATGAGCTCGTCGAAGAAATGCGCGACGGCCTCCAGCTGCAACTCCGCGGTCTCGAGCGTGTTCATCCGTGCGCGGAAAACGGCGGAGTTCTTGAGCCCCTTGGTATACCAGCTGATGTGCTTCCTCGCCACGCGCGTGCCGCGTTCCTTTCCATAGAACCCGTACAGGTCGTCCAGGTGCTCGGCGAGGACCTCGCGGATTTCCAGGGGATGGGGCGCCGCGAGGTGCGTGCCGGTCTCGAGGTAATGGGCGATCTCGCGGAAGATCCACGGCCGGCCCTGGGCGGCGCGGCCGATCATCACCGCGTCCGCGCCCGTGTACTCGAGCACGAACTTCGCTTTCTCGGGCGTGGTGACGTCGCCGTTCGCGATCACCGGGATCGAGACCGAGCGCTTCACCGCGCGGATGGTGTCGTATTCCGCGTCGCCCGTGTACATGCAAGCCCGCGTGCGCCCGTGCATTGCGAGTGAGCGCACGCCATTTTCCTCGGCGATGCGCGCGATGGCCAGGGCGTTGCGGTTCTGCTTGTCCCAGCCGGTGCGGATCTTGAGGGTGACGGGCACGTCGACCGCCCTCACCACGGCGGATACGATCTTCGCCACCAGCGGCTCGTCCCTGAGCAGCGCCGAGCCGGCGTACACGTTGCAGATCTTCTTGGCCGGGCAGCCCATGTTGATGTCGATGATGTCGGCGCCCTTGTCGACGTTGTATTTCGCGGCCTCGGCCATCATCGCCGGATCGGCGCCGGCGATCTGCACGACCTTGGGCTCGACTTCGCCCTCGTGGTTGCCGCGCCGGATGGTCTTCTCCGAGCCCCACAGAAGGGAATTCGACGCCACCATCTCGGACACGGCCATTCCCGCGCCCATCTTCTTGCAAAGGCTTCGGAAAGGACGATCCGTCACGCCCGCCATGGGCGCGACGACGAGATTGTTCCTGAGCGTGATCGGACCGATCTTCAATGGATGGATTGCCGAACTTCAGTTGGGATTTCGGCGAAATTGTTTTTCCTGCGGGTGGGACGGGAATCCCGCGGAAAAGGTGCCTATTTTATAACCGGGCCAAATCGCGAGTGAAGTTAAATTTCGCACATCCGCGGCGGCGTGTATCACTTCCACCACAAAAGTCAATTCCCCCGCTCGCTCGCGGGCCCGTAGCCTCCGCCGCCCGGAGTGTCGATCACGAACACGTCGCCTCGCGCTACGGGCGTCTCGTCGGCATACGAAAGATCGGTTCTCGATCCGTCGGCGCGCTCGACCCAGTTCCTTCCCACGTCGCCGGGCGCGCCGCCCGCCATGCCGTACGGCGGGATTCGCCGATGTCCGGCGAGGATCGCCGCCGTCATCGGCTCGAGGAAGCGAACGCGCCGCGTGGCGCCGTCGCCGCCGCGCCATTTCCCGGCGCCGCCGCTGCCGCGGCGGATCTCGTGGCTGTCGATTCGCACCGGGTAGCGAAACTCCAGCACCTCGGGATCGGTGAGCCGCGAATTGGTCATGTGCGCCTGGACCACGTCGGTGCCGTCGAAGCCGGGGCCGGCGCCCGTTCCGCCCGAGACCGTCTCGTAGTACTGGTATTTGGCGTTGCCGAAGGTGAAGTTGTTCATGGTGCCGTAGGAAGCCGCCATGACGCCGAGCGCACCGTAGATCGCGTCGGTGAGGCACTGCGAGGTCTCCACGTTGCCGGCGACCGTCGCCGCGGGCGGGCGGGGATTCAGCATCGAGCCCTCGGGGATGATCACCTCGATGGGCTTGAGGCACCCCGCGTTCAGCGGAATGTCGTCGTCGACCAGGGTACGGAAGACATAGAGCACCGCGGCGTAGACGACGGCCGAAGGCGCGTTGAAGTTGCTCTCGAGCTGGCCGCTCGTGCCGGTGAAGTCCACCGTGGCGCTGCGCCGGTCGGCGCCGATGGTGATCTTCACCCGGATCGTCGCGCCGTTGTCCATCTCGTAGGCGAACTCGCCGTCCTTCAGCACGCCGATCACGCGGCGCACGCACTCCTCGGCGTTGTCCTGCACGTGGCGCATGTATCCCTGCACCACGTCCAGGCCGAAGTGGGCGACCATGCGCTTCAGCTCCTGCACGCCCTTCTCGTTGGCCGCGACCTGCGCGCGCAGGTCGGCGATGTTCTGGTCGGGGTTTCGCGCGGGATAGCGCGCCGAGGCGAGGAGCTTTCGGATGCCGTCCTCGAGCATCCGGCCGTCCTCGACCAGCTTCACGTTGTCGAAGAGGACACCTTCCTCCTCGATGTTCTTCGAGAAGGGCGGCATCGATCCGGGCGTGATGCCGCCGATATCCGCGTGGTGGCCCCTCGACCCGACATAAAACAGGATCCTCGCGCCTTCGAACACCGGCGTGATCACGGTCACGTCCGGCAAATGCGTGCCCCCGTTATACGGGTCGTTCAGCACGTAGACGTCGCCGGGCTTCATCCTCCCGCGGTTCTTGGCGATGACCGTCTTGATGCTCTCGCCCATGGAGCCCAGGTGCACCGGCATGTGGGGCGCGTTGGCGATGAGGTTGCCCTCGGCGTCGAAGAGCGCGCACGAGAAATCGAGCCGCTCCTTGATGTTCACCGAGTAGGCGGTCTGCGCGAGGCGCACGCCCATCTGCTCCGCGATGGACATGAACAGATTGTTGAAGACCTCGAGCATCACGGGGTCGGCCTTCGTGCCCAGGGCGTAGCGCGATCGCCGCTCGGCCACGCGCTCGAGCACGAGGTGGTCCAGCTCCGTCACCCGCGCATGCCACTCGGGCTCGACGACGGTCGTGGCGTTGCGCTCGGCGATGATGGCCGGTCCCGCGATCGCCGTGCCGGGCGCGAGCTTCTCGCGCGCGTATACGGGCGTGCGGAAACGCGTGCCGCCGCTCGTCATCTCGACCCATTCGATCGGAATGGGCCGGGCGGAGCTCACCGATTGCGCGGGGATGATCCCGGGCCCCGTATCGGGCAGGCCCACCGCCTCGACGGAAACGGCCTCGGCGACCAGCGCCCGGCCGGGCATGAGGAAGCTGAAGCGGTTGCGGTAGAGGCGCTCGAAGTCCTCCTTCATGACGCCGGCCGAGGCGAGCGGCACCGGCAGCGAGGTATCGGTGCCTTCGTACTTGAGATGCACGCGCTTGTCCAGGCGGTCGAATCCCACGCCCTGCCCGGCCAGCTCGCGCACGCACTGCTCACCCAGCCTCACGCACTTCTCCTCGATGCCGGCGGTCGCGGCGTCGTCGAGCCGCAGCTCGACCGCTTCCTCGCGCAGCGCCCGCACCTGGGCGAGCCCCATCCCGTAGGCGGAGAGCACGCCCGCGAGCGGATGGATGTAGACGCGCTTCATGCCGAGCTCGTCGGCCACGAGGCAGGCGTGCTGCCCGCCCGCGCCGCCGAAGCAGGCGAGCGTGTATTCGGTCACGTCGTGCCCACGCTGCACGGAGATGAACTTGATGGCGTTGGCCATGTTTGCCACGGCGATCCTCACGTAGCCTTCGGCCGTTTCCTCGGCCGACTGGTGCGTGCCGGTCGCGAGCTCGATCTCGCGCGAGAGAAGCTCGAATTTCTCGCGCACGACGCGCCCGTCGAGGGGCTCGCCGCCCTTCGGGCCGAAGACCTTGGGGAAGAAGGCCGGCTGCACCTTTCCCAGCATCACGTTGCAGTCGGTGACGGTGAGGGGACCCCCGCGCCGATAGCACGCGGGGCCGGGATTGGCGCCCGCCGAATCGGGGCCCACGCGCTG
>DATBEA010000325.1:0-1809 GCA_036276215.1 Usitatibacter sp. | reverse complement strand
GCCTCGGGCTCGACGGGAAGGTCGCCCGTCCAGAGGCGCGCGTTTTCCATCAATCCAGGAACCGGGTCGCGGTGAGCGCAAGCGGCTCCGCCCCTGACCTCATAGCTTTGCGATGGCCGCTGCCCACGAATCGATGTACTCGCGGTAGCGCGCTTCGTCCATCGAGCGCACGACGGCATTGCCCGCGTCGGAGAGGCCGGTGAACGTATAGATCACGGTCACCCGCGTTCGCGCCAGGTCCAGCGCCGCGCACTGCACCAGCACGCTCGCCGCGCGCGAGCCGGGCGTGACGCGCGCGTACTCGACGATGCCCGCCGCGGGCTCATGGCGCGTCATCATCCAGATCGTCTCCTCGCCGCCATGGCGCGTGGTGAACACCATGCCCTGCTCGGCGCGCCCATCGGTCGGGTGCAGGTAGCTCGGATTCCACCCCTCGGCCCAGGCGCGCTCGCCCTCGGGCTCGAAGAGGCCGAAGGCGCGGCGCTCCGGAAGCGCCGCCACGAACGAGTGGCTGCGCACGGCGCGCTCGGCCACGAAGCTCACGCGGCCTCCCGCAGCTTGTGGCTGTGGCGCGAATCCAGGTCGAGCCCGTAGATGCGCCTTAGCTGCGCGATGCGCTCGAGCGTGGCGCGCTCGAAAGGTGCCTTTCCGTCGAAGGCGTGCAGCACCATGCCCTCGAGGAGGTCGCCCAGCGTCATGTCGTGGTATTCGGCGATCGCCTTCAGCACCTTGAGGATCCGCTTCTCGATCTTCACGCCCGTCTGGACGCGCTCAACCGTCTTTTTTCCCATGGCCGCATTCTGGCGTACACATGTACATATGTCAAGACGCGCCCTCGCCTATACTTCCGCCATGCGGATGCTCCCCCTCCTCCTCCTGGCCGCCGCGCCGCTCGCGCTGGCGGCGAAGCTCTATCCCGACCCTTCGCGCGCCAACGCGGACATCGCCGCGGCCGTGGCGGAAGCATCGAAGGCGCACAAGCGCGTGATCGTGGATTTCGGCGGCGACTGGTGCACCGACTGCAAGGTGCTCGACGTGAACCTGCGCAGGCCCGAGAACGCGGCGATCGTCGCCGCCCGGTTCGTCGTGGTGCGCGTGAACGTGGGCGAGAAGGGCATCCGGGAGAATCTCGACGTGGGCCGGCGGCTCGGCATCCCGCTCGAGAAAGGCGTGCCCGCGCTTGCCGTGCTCGATGGCGACGGGAAAGTGATCCACGCCCAGAAGGCCGGCGAGTTCGAGAACATGCGGGCCATGGACCCGGCCTCGGTGCACGACTTCCTCGTGAAATGGAAATAGGGGCCTGACCCCTATTTCAGCGCCTGGTCGATGTCGGCGATCAAGTCGTCGACGTGCTCGATGCCGACGGAAAGGCGCACCAGGTCGGCGGGACAGAGCGTTCCGGGCCCTTCCACGCTCGCGCGATGCTCGGCGAGGCTTTCCGTGGAACCGAGCGATGTCGCTCGCTTGAAGACGCGCAGCCGCGCGGTGAACGACTTCGCGGCCTCTTCACCGGCCGCGAGCCGCACCGAGATCATCGCTCCGAATCCGCCCATCATCTGCCGCGACGCCACCGCGTGCCCCGGGTGCGATTCGAGGCCGGGATAGAGCACGTGCGAGAAGCGCTTGTCGCGCTCGAAGTGCCGCGCGAGCGCCATCGCGTTGGCGCAAGCCGCCGCCACGCGCACTGAGAGGGTCCGCATCCCGCGAAGCAGCAGCCACGCCTCGAAGGGGCCGAGGACCGCCCCGCTGGCGCCGCGCGTATAGCGGATGCGCTGCCACGCCTCGTCGTCGGCCGCGGTCGCAAGCGCT
>DATBEA010000324.1:0-3028 GCA_036276215.1 Usitatibacter sp. | reverse complement strand
CTTGAATACCTCTTTCAGTCCATCCGAGCAGAAGCCGGCGTGTGCGCAGATCGCGCGGTTGTCGAGGATGGTGATCGACTGTCCGGCATAGGTCTTGCGGAGGTTCTTCGCGGGATCGGCGAGGTTGGCGTCGCTGAAGCCGTTCGTGCGGTGCGTGCCATCGCAAAACGGCTTCTTGCCCGATCCGCCGCAGCGGCAAAGCGCCACGCCCGGCCCGACCTCGTGCGCCTGGCCGTCGGCGCCTCTCACCGCCGCGCCGGTGACGAAGTACGGTCCATTCGGCTTGCAGGTGATCGGCATGGCCTCATGGTACTCGCGCTAAAATCGCCTGATGAGAACGCTAGCGAAGACCCGGGCCGAGCCCGGCATCTGGATGTCCGAGGCGCCCAAGCCGCAGGTGGGTCCCAACGACGTCCTGATCAAGATCCGCAAGACCGCGATCTGCGGCACGGACATGCACATCTTCAACTGGGACGAGTGGGCGCAGAAGACCATTCCCGTGCCGATGCACGTGGGCCACGAGTACGTGGGCACGGTGGAGGCCATGGGCGGCGAGGTGCGGGGGCTGGAGATCGGCCAGCGCGTCTCCGGCGAGGGCCACATCGTTTGCGGCCACTGCCGCAATTGCCGCGCGGGGCGCAGGCACCTCTGCCGCAATACGGTGGGCGTGGGCGTGAACCGTCCGGGCGCGTTCGCCGATTATCTCGTGATCCCCGCGGTCAATGCCTTCCCCATCCCGGACGACATTCCCGACGAGATCGCGGCGATCCTCGATCCCTTCGGCAACGCGGCGCACACGGCGCTTTCCTTCGACCTGGTGGGCGAGGACGTGCTCATCACCGGCGCGGGCCCGATCGGCATCATGGCCGCGGCCATCTGCCGGCACGTGGGCGCGCGTCACGTGGTCATCACCGATCGCAACGAATATCGCCTCGCGCTCGCCAAGAAGATGGGCGCGCACCGGACCGTGAACGTCGAGAAGGAGTCGCTGCGCGACATCATGCCGTCGCTCAACATGGTGGAGGGCTTCGACGTGGGCCTCGAGATGTCGGGCGTGCCCGCGGCCTTCCGAGACATGCTGGATGTGATGAACCACGGCGGCAAGATCGCGATGCTGGGCATCCCGCCCGCGGAGATGGCCATCGACTGGACCCAGGTGATCTTCAAGGGGCTTACCCTGAAGGGCATCTACGGGCGCGAGATGTTCGAGACCTGGTACAAGATGATCGCGATGATCCAGGGCGGCCTCGACCTCACGCCGATGATCACGCACCGCTTCGACGTGGCCGACTACCTCGAGGGCTTCCGCACCATGGGCTCGGGAAAGTCCGGGAAGGTCGTGCTCAGCTGGGCGTGACGGCTCCCCGAAGCGCTCGCGCCACGGCCGCGGTGCGCGTCTCCACGCCCAGCTTCTCGTAGATCCTCTGCAGGTGTTTGTGGACGGTCCTCGGGCTGATGCCGAGGATCGCCGCGATGTCGCGATCGGTCTTGCCGCCCGCGAGCCAGTGCAGCACGTCGCGCTCGCGGTCCGTGAGCGGCGCCACTTTCGGATTTTCGGCGATGGAAGGCACGCCCCAGGCCGCGCGCGCGCCTTCGATCTCCCGTCCCAGGCGAAAGAGATTGCCCAGGAGCGGGCGGATCGACTCGAGCAGGTCTCTGTCGCGATCGCTGAAATCGCGGCCCGAGCGGTTCAGGACGAAGCTCACCAGCTCGTGGCGGTGCACGTGGATCGGGACCGCGATCGCATGCTCGATGCGGATCGCGCGGTAGTAGTCCGTATAGAGCGCCGAGTGGCGGAAATCCCCGGGACGCACGAGGTCGCTGATGCGCCGCGTGACGGCCGCGCGGTTGCGCCCATGCGCGAGCACCAGGGGATGCTTGTAGAAATGCCGGTCGAAGACGCCGACATGCGCCTTCGAGACGGCGCCGGGAACGTCGCTCACGATGCTGCGGTGGCCGCTGTCCAGGTCGCAGACGGACAGGGTGGTGAAGTCCGAGGCGACGAGGCGGCGAAGGGATGCCAGGGCCGCATGAAGATCGGAGCTTTTCAGTGCCTGGAACATGCGCCTCCCCGGTTGTGGACAGGATGAGCCTATTTACCAGTAGGTAAGTGACTTGTCAACCAGTAAGTAAGTTGGTAACGTCCGTCCATGGCTACCGCGACCGCCGGCACCTCGCAGCGCATCCTCGACATCGCCGAGCGCCTGGTCCAGACGCGCGGCTACAACGGGTTCAGCTACGCCGACATCGCCGAGGCGCTGCATGTCACCAAGGCGAGCCTGCACTACCACTTCCCCGCCAAGGCGGACCTGGGCCGGCGCCTGATCGAGCGCTACGAGAGCAATTTCCTCGAGGCGCTCGAGCGCATCGACGCCACGGTCCGCGACCCGCGCGACAAGCTGCGCCGCTACGCGGCGATCTACGGGGAGGTGCTCAAGGACAACCGCATGTGCCTGTGCGGAATGCTGGCCGCCGAGTTCGGCACGCTTCCCAAGCCCATGCGCGAGGAGCTGCGCCACTATTTCGACGCCAACGAGGCGTGGCTCCAGAAGGTGCTCGAGGACGGGCGCAAGGCCAAGTCACTCAAGTTCACGGGCCCGGCAGCGGAAGCGGCGCAGACACTCCTGGGCGCCCTCGAAGGCGGCATGATGATCGCGCGTTCCTACGCGGACCCCGCCCGCTTCAAGGCGATGAGCGAAAAGGTCCTGAAGGACCTGGGCGCCTAGGCATACGCAATCTTCCCCATGTCGCGAGCCTCGCGGCACGGGCACTGTGGCGGCTCCTTCAACCCCAACGGGAGAACGCCATGAAAAGATCCACCGCCGCCGCAGTCGCCCTGGCTACCGCCAGCATCTTCCCCGCCTTCGCGCAGACCAGCGAGCTCGATGGGCGCAGCTTCCATGGAGTATTCATCGAGCGCGGCAAGACCTCCGGCGATGCCGACACGATCATCTTCTCGAACGGCCGGTTCCGCTCGACGGCCTGCGAGCGCTACGGCTACTCGGACGCGGTGTACAAGACCGCTTCC
>DATBEA010000323.1:0-10232 GCA_036276215.1 Usitatibacter sp. | reverse complement strand
CAAATCGCATCGATGCTACTTGAGCTGCTCGTAAAGCAGCCCGAGGATCTTCTTGCCCGTGGACGAGGTCTCGGTGGCGCCCTTCGAATCCTGCACCTGCACCTGCGAGCTGTTGGCCCCCGCGTCGGCCACGTGGATGCGGTATTGCGGCTGCGTGGTCTTCGGCGGCGATTTCCAGAACATGAGCTTCTGCGCCCAGCTGGTCTTGTTGGTGGCCGACAGGTCCACGTCCGGATCCACGTAGCGCACGAAGAAGAGGCCCTTCGAGCGGTCGCGGTCCTCGACGGTGAAGCCCACGCGGTCGAGCGCGAGGCCCACGCGGCGCCAGGCGCGGTCGAAGCTGTCGTTCACGACGAGCGGGCCCGCGCCGCTGTTCTGCAACGTCGCGTTCGCCGGCGCCGCCGGCGCCGTGGAAGCGGGCGTGGCCCCGCGCCGGCCCGGCAGCGGCGCCGAAGCCGTGGTGACCTTGGTGTCGCCGCCGCCCAGCTTCACCGTGAGGCGCGCGAGCATCTCGCCTTCCAGGCTCGTGTCGGCCGGGCGCGCTTCCCACGTGGTGCGGTCCTGGGTGCTGCTGCTGTAGATCTCCTCCATGTTGCGGTTGCTGAGGAAGATCTCGGTGGTCCCGGGCTCGACGCCGCGCTCCAGGCGCGTGCGGAACTTGTCGCGGCGCGGGTACGAGTACATGCCCTCGAGCCAGCGCCCGATCGTGCGCCGGATCCAGTCCTGCGGGATGTTGGCGCGCTCTTCCCTCCAGTCGGTCTCGATGAGCCCCAGCTGCGGCTCCTCGCGCAGCAGCCCGTAGCCCGAATCGATCCAGAACTCGCGCACCACCGGCCAGACCTTCTCCGGATCGCCCTTCACCACGAGCCAGCTCTGCCCGCCGGCGCGCTCGAGCTTCACGTTGTCGAACTTCGGCAGCACCTGCGACGCGGGCACCGCCGGGATGTCGGCGTTCGACGGCGTCTTCTGGCTGTAGCTCGAGTACGAGGTCACCGCGCGCGGGTCGGGGATCGAATAGCGGTCGTCCATGGACGGCGCAGTGAGCTCGGGCGGAACCTCGAGGGGCTTCGCGGCGCGCGCCTGGGCGCCCTTGTACTCGTCGGGCTTGTTTCCAAACCACGAGCAGCCGGCGAGGAATGCGAGCGCCGCGGCCGCGGCGAGGAATCGGAGTTGCGTCATGGAGTCGTTGTCCTTGGCGTTACTGGATGCAGCCGGCCTCGCGCAGCGAGGCGGCCAGCGTTTCGTGGTGGGGCGCGGCGAGCGGCGTGAGGGGCAGGCGGATGCCCTCGCCGATGCGCTTCATGCGGTTGAGCGCCCACTTCACCGGAATGGGATTGGTCTCGAGGAAGAGGTGCTTGTGCAGCGTGAGGAGCCGGTTGTTCACGGCGATGGCGCGCGCGCCATCGCCCTTGCGCGCCGCGTCGCACATCTCGTGCATGAGCCGCGGGGCCACGTTCGCGGTGACCGAGATCACGCCGTGCGCGCCCAGCAGCATGTACGAGAGCGCGGTGATGTCGTCGCCGCTGAAGACCAGGAAGTCCTTGCGCACGCGCCGCATGAGGTCGGTCACCCGCTCGATGCTCGAGGTGGCCTCCTTGATGCCCACGATGTTGGGAATCGCGCAAAGGCGCACCACCGTGTCGTTGGCGAGATCGGCCACGGTGCGCGAGGGCACGTTGTAGAGGATGAGCGGAAGCTCCACCGCCTCGGCGATCGCCTTGTAGTGGCGATAGAGCCCTTCCTGCATCGGCTTGTTGTAGTAGGGAACCACGGAGAGCGCGTGGCTCGCGCCCGCCTTCTTCGCGAAGCGCGTGAGCTCGATGGCTTCCCGGGTCGAGTTCCCGCCCGTGCCCGCGATGACCGGCACTCGCCCCGCCGCGTACTGGACGGCCGACTCGATCAGCTTGCAGTGCTCTTCCACGTCGACGGTCGGCGACTCGCCCGTCGTGCCCACGATCACGATGCCGTCGGTGCCCTCGGCGACATGCCAGTCGATGAGTGCCTTGAGCGCCGGGAAATCGAGGGCGCCATCGGCTTGCATCGGGGTGACGATCGCGACCAGGCTTCCGGAAAGCATTTTCGAGCGGGGGCTGAGCAAAAGATCGGCAATTTTAACCCATGGCGGAGCGAGCGGCGCTTTATCGCTCCCGGCGCGCGGCGATGCGCTGGACCGCGGCCGGTCGCGGCTCGTCCACGACGAGGTCTTCGTAGGCAAGGACCCGCAGCCGCCCGCGCACCGCCTCGAGGAGCTCGCCCGGGGCGAGCAGGAAATCCCGGTTCGACGGCTTGCCGAAACGCTCGTTGCCGCGCGCGAAGGTCTCGTAGACGAGGACGCCGCCGGGCTCCAGCGAATCCACCAGGGTCGCGAGCAACGGACGATGCAGGTAGTTCGCGACGACGATCGCATCGAAGCGCCGCCCCGCGTGAGGCCATGGCCCCGATTCGATGTCCGCCTGGAGGACGTGGATATTCGCCGGCAGGTCGATGAGCTGCGAGATGTCGCGATCCACGGCGTCCACTTCGAAACCCATTCGCGCGAGCCATCGCGCATGGCGCCCGCTCCCCGCCGCCACGTCCAGCACGGTGCCGCCGGGGCGGATCACTCGCGACCAGCGAAGCACCCAGGCAGAAGGCTCGATCGATGCATGCACGGCGCGATCATAGCCCTCTAGTACCATGGCGAACGCCGCACGAAGAGGCAATGATTCACGAATGAAGAAGGTCCTCAAGCTTTCCGCGGCCGTCGTCGCGACGCTCGCGCTCGTCGTGGCGCTTGCCGTGGCTATCGCGGCGTGGATGGGCTCGCGCAAGCTCCAACGCGACGTGGAGATCCGCGTGGTGCCTGTCGCCTACGCGCGCGAGCCGCAGGCGCTCAAGCTCGGCAAGTATCTCTTCGAGACGCGCGGCTGCGCCGAATGCCATGGATCCGACGGCCGCGGGATCGTGTTCGTCGACACGCGCGACGGCTTCCACGTGCACTCGCCCAACCTCACCACGGGGCCGGGCGGCGTGGTCTCCGATTACGACGAGGGCGACTGGGTGCGGGCGATCCGCCACGGTGTGAACCCGAAGGGCCATGCGCTCTTCCTCATGCCGTCGGTCGACTACAACCGCATGAGCGATCCCGATCTCGCCGCGCTCGTGGCTTACGTGCGCAGCCTTCCGCCGGTCGCCGGAGAATCGGCGACGATCCGCCTGCCGCTCTTCGTGCGGGCGCTCTACGGCGCGGGCATCATCCCCGATGCGGCCGAGCGAATCGATCATCGCAAGCTCCCCGCGCCTGCCGTAGCGCCGTCGGCAAGCGCGGAGTACGGCGCGTACATCGCGAACATGTGCGTGGGATGCCACGGCGCCTCGCTCTCCGGCGGGAAAATCCCGGGCGCTCCTCCCGATTGGCCGCCCGCCTCGAACCTCACGCCGGGCGAAGGCAGCGTGCTGCCGCGCTACGACACGCCCGCCAAGTTCGTCGCGATGATGCGCACCGGCAAGCGCCCCGACGCAAGCGCCGTGAGCCCCGCGATGCCTTTCGCGAGCCTGCGCAACCTGAACGACACGGACCTGCAGGCGATCTACCGGTACCTGGGAACGCTGCCGGCCCGGCGTCCCGGCGAGGCCTAGGCACTCACGGGTAGAATCGACCGCTCGCCCCCGGAGCCGGAGAAACCCGATGCGAATCGCCGTCCTCGCCGCGCTGGCGCTCGCCGCCTGCGCGGTCATGAAGCAGGAACCGGTCGCGGTGCGAAGCGCCGGGGACTCGTCCGCCCCACGGTTCGCCGTCGACCCGTACTGGCCCAAGCCGCTGCCGGACAATTGGATCCTGGGCCAGGTCTCGGGCATCGCCGTCGATCGCCACGACCACGTCTGGATCATCCACCGTCCCGGCACGCTCCTCGACGACGAGAAAGGGGCGCAGCTCACGCCGCCCGCCACGCGCTGCTGCAAGGCGGCGCCCGCGGTGCTCGAGTTCGACGCCGAGGGCAACCTCCTGCGCCATTGGGGCGGGCCGGGAGCGGGCTACGAGTGGCCCACGAGCGAGCACGGCATCTTCGTGGACGGCGAGGACAACGTCTGGATCGCGGGCAACGACCCGAAGGACGCGCAGATCCTCAAGTTCACGCCCGAGGGCAAGTTCCTCATGCAGATCGGGAAGAGCGGCAGCACCGGCGGAAGCAACAGCAGGACCGAGCTCGGGCGTCCCGCGCACATGATGATCGACCCCTCGGCGGACGAGCTCTTCGTGGCCGACGGCTACGGCAACCGCCGCGTGGTGGTGTTCGACGCGAAGACCGGCGCCTACAAGCGCCATTGGGGCGCCTACGGCGGCGTGCCCAGCGACGAGAAGCAAAAGGCCTACGATCCGAAGGCGGCGCCCTCGAAGCAGTTCGCCAATCCCGTGCACTGCGTGCGCCTCTCCAACGACGGCCTGCTCTACGTCTGCGACCGGCAGAACGACCGCGTCCAGGTCTTCCGCAAGGACGGGACCTTCGTGAAGGAATTCCGCGTCGACCCGGAGACGATGCAGAACGGCTCCGTGTGGGACCTCGTGCTCTCGCAGGACCGCGACCAGAAATACATCTTCATGGCCGACGGGGCCAACGGCCAGATCGTCACGCTGCTGCGCGACGACGGCAGCGTCGTCACGCGCTGGGGCCGCACCGGCCGCATGGCGGGCGAATTCAAGTGGGTGCACAACATCGCGATCGACTCGAAGGGCAACCTCTACACATCGGAGGTGGGATTCGGGCGGCGCGCGCAGAAATTCACGAGGCTCGAATAGGCATGGCGCGGATCATCGGCGGCATCGGCACCTCGCACGTCCCCACCATCGGGGTGGCGTACGACCGCGGCAAGCAGGCCGATCCCGCGTGGGCGCCGCTCTTCGAGGGCTACAAGCCGGTCGCGAAATGGCTCGCCGAGCGCAAGCCCGACGCGCTCGTCTTCTTCTACAACGACCACCTCACGAGCTTCTTCTTCGACCTCTATCCCACCTTCGCCCTGGGCGCGAGCCCGGTCTTCCCGATCGCCGACGAGGGTGCGGGCGTACGCAACCTTCCGCCGATCAGGGGGCACCCGAAGCTCGCGGCGCACCTGGCAGACGCGCTGGTGAATGACGAGTTCGACATAGCCGTTTTCCAGGACCGCGCGCTCGACCACGGCGTGAACTCGCCGCTCACCCTGCTCTGGCCCCACGAGCCCGACTGGCCGGGCGCGGTCGTGCCCATCGAGATCAACGTGCTTCAGTACCCGCTGCCCACGGCGCTGCGCTGCTACAAGCTGGGGCAGTCGATCCGCCGCGCCATCGAGTCGTACCCCGGGGACCTCGACGTCGCGATCGTCGGCACGGGCGGCCTCTCGCACCAGATCCACGGCGAGCGCGCGGGCTTCAACAACACCGAGTGGGACATGAAGTTCCTCGAGCTGATCGAGCGCGACCCGATGCAGCTCGCGAAAATGAGGCACGCGGACTTCATCCGCCTGGGTGGTGCCGAGAGCGTGGAGGTGATCATGTGGCTCGCCATGCGCGGGGCGCTCTCCCCGGCGGCGCGCATCACGCACCGCAACTACTACCTCGCCACGAGCACCGCCATGACCGTCGCCCTCTTCGAGGAGCCCGCCCTTTCGGAAGCACGAGCCCTTGAATCCGCAGCTTGAGGGCATCGAGGCGCTCGGGGGAACCTACCCGTTCGACGTGGCGAGGAGCGTGGAGCGCATGCGCATCAACCGCTTCTTCTGGAACCTCACCCAGCCTGGGTTCCGCGAGCGCTTCGTCGCCGACGAGAGCGCGCTGCACGGCGAAGCCGGCCTTACCGCCGAGGAGATCGCGCTCGTGAAGGCGCGCGACTGGCTGGGGCTCGTCAAGTACGGCGCCAACTTCTTCGTGCTTGAGAAGGCGCTTCGCGTATTGAAGGTCACCAACCTGCACGCTTACGCGCAGATGCGGGGAGAGACGTTCGACGAATTCCTGAAGACCCGGCGCGTGCCGGAGATGCGCTAGGAGACTGCCAGCCAGCGGTCCAGGGAAGCGCGATCGGCGGCCAGCGCCGCGCTGGGACCGTCGTGCACCACCCGGCCACGTTCCATCACGACGGCGCGTTGCGTGAGCGAGAGCGCCAGCTCCGCGTGCTGCTCCACCAACACCATCGCCATGGACGCTTCGCGTGCGAGGCCGCGCAGGATTTCCGCGAGCTCCTGCACGACGATGGGAGCCAGGCCCTCCATGGGCTCGTCCAGGAGCAGCATCTTCGGGTTGGTGACGAGCGCCCGGGCGATCGCGAGCATCTGTTGCTCGCCGCCGGAGAGCTGGGTGCCCCGATGATCGCGGCGCTCGGAGAGCCTCGGGAAAAGCGATTCCACCCGTGCCACGGTCCACGGCCCGCGGCGCGCGACGCAGGCGAGGTGCTCGCGCACCGTGAGCGACCTCCACATGAGGCGCTCCTGGGGCACCCAGCCGATGCCCCCGCGTGCGCGCGAGTGCGACGTGGCGCGGCTTATGTCCGCCCCGCTCCAGCGCAGCGCGCCGCCGTGCAGCCGCGTGAAGCCCATGATCGTCGCGAGCAGCGTCGACTTGCCCACGCCGTTGCGGCCGAGGAGCGCCACGGGCTCGCCTTCGGCGACCGAGGCCGAGACTTCCTCGATCACGACGGAATCGCCGTAGCCCGCCGTGAGGCCTTCCAGGCGCAGCAGCTCAGCCATGGTCGCCCTCCCCGAGGTAGACGGCCTTCACCTCGGCATTGCCCGCGATCTCGGCGGGCGAGCCTTCCGTGAGCACTCGCCCGCCCACGAGCACCGTGATGCGCTCGGCGAAGCGGAAGACGAGCCCCATGTCGTGCTCGATGAAGAGGACGGTGACCTCGGCAGGCAGTGCCGCGATGGCCCCGAAAACTTCCACGCTCTCGCGCGACGGGATGCCCGCGGCCGGCTCGTCCAGCAGCAGGATGCTCGGCCGCGCCGCCAGCGCGAGCGCGATCTCCACGAGGCGCTGCCGGCCGTAGGCGAGCTCCGCGGTGCGCGTGTCCGCGTCGCGATCGAGCTTCAGGCCCGCGAGGATCCCGCGCGCCTCGTCGAGCTCCTCGCGATGCGCCGAGACCGGCTTGAACCACCTTGCGCCCATGCCCTTTCGCTCGAGCACCGCGAGCACCACCGACTCCAGCACCGTGAGGCCGGGAAAGAGCGTGTTGATCTGGAACGTGCGAGCAAGCCCGCGCTTCACCCGCCGGTGGGGCTCGAGCGAGGTGATGCGCTCCTCGCCCAGGAAGACCTCGCCCGCCGAGGGGGAAAGGATCCCCGTGAGCAGGTTGATGAGCGTGGTCTTGCCCGCGCCGTTGGGGCCGATCAGCGCGTGGCGCGCGCCCACCGGGAGCGAGAGGCTCACGTCGGTGACGGCATGCAGGCCGCCGAAGCGCTTCGAGAGTCCCTCGGTGCGAAGCGCCGCGGTCATCGCTTCCTCCAGCGGGCGGCGAGCCGGTCCAGGCCGCCCATGATCCCGCCGCGGGCGAAGAACACGAACGCGACCAGCAGCAGGCCGAGCCAGAATTGCCAGTACACCGGGTTGATTCCCGACAGGTAGTCCTGCGCGATCATGAACACCGCCGTGCCGATGACCGCTCCGTAGAGCCTGCCCGCGCCGCCCAGGACCAGCATGATCACGAGCTCGGCGGACCGGTTGAAGCCCAGCGTGTCGAGGCCCACGAACTGCGTGGTCTGCGCGAGGAGCGCGCCCGCCACGCCGGCGATCGCCGCGCCCACGGTGAAGGCCGCCACGAGGCGGCGCCGCACCGGGGCGCCGATGGCGGGCATGCGCCGCGCGTTCTCGCGGATGGCGCGAAGCTCCAGGCCGAAGGGCGCGCGCGTGAGGCGCTTGAGCAGCACGAAGACGGCCAGCAGCACCACGTAGGCGTAGACGTAAGCCGTCCGGCCGTTGATGTCGAAGGGGAAGATCCCGAGGAGCTTCCAGATGGCGACCCCCGAAAGCCCGTCCACGCCGCCGGTGATGGGTGCCGCGCGATTGGCGGCCTCGAAGAGGAGGAGCCCGATGCCCAACGTCACCATGAGCCGCGCGAGGTCCTCGCCGCGCACCACGAGGAAGCTCACGAGGAATCCCACGAGCGCGGCGACGGCGCCGCCCGCGAGGAGCCCCGTGATGGGCTCGCCCCAGCCGTACACCGAGAGGAGCCCCGCCGTGTACGCGCCCACGCCGAAGAACGCGGCATGGCCGAGGGAGACGATGCCCGCATAGCCGAGGATGAGATCCAGCGAAAGGGCGAAGAGCGCCACGATGAGGATCTGGCTTCCCATCACGAGGTAGCCCGGCAGCAGGAAGAAGGCCGCGACGGGCGCGAGCCAGAACACGATCTCCGTGCGGCTCACCGGCGCCTCCCGAAAAGCCCCGCGGGAAACGCGATGAGCAGGACGACCATCGCGGCATAGATCACGAAGGCGCCCACCTCCGGCACGTAGTACTTGCCCGCCACGTCGAGCACGCCCAGCAGCAGCGCCGCCGCGAGCGGTCCCTTGATCGTGCCGGCGCCTCCCACCACGACGACCAACAGGAAATACACCATGTACTTGAGCGGGAACGACGCGTCGAGCCCCAGCACCTCGATGCCCAGCGCGCCGCCCAGACCCGCGAGGCCCGAACCCAGCGCGAAGGCCACGCTGAAGACGCGGTCCACGTCGATGCCCAGCCCGCGCGCGGCCTGCGAGTTGTCGACCGAGGCCCTCACCTGCGCGCCGAAGCGCGTGCGCGCGAGCAGCACCCCCAGGACCAGCGTGAGCGCCGCCACCGAGGCGATGAGGAATATCCGGTACACGCCCAGGTCCACGCCGAGCACGTTCACCTGGCCGCGAAGGTAAGCCGGCAGGTGCACGGGCATCTGCGACGAGCCGAAGAAATAGGTGGCCCCGGCGATGGACATGAAGGTGAGGCCGATGGAGAAGAGCACCTGGTCCAGCTCGCTTGCGCGATAGAGGTGCCGGTAGAGCGTGCGCTCGAGGATGGCGCCGATCACGGCCGTGATGACGAAGGCGAGCGGCAGCGTGGCGAGGAAGGGCACCCCGAAGCGCGTCATGGCGAGCACCGTCACGAAGCCGCCGGCCATGGCGAACGCGCCGTGGGCGAGGTTCACGAAGTTCATGAGGCCCATCGTCACCGACAGGCCCAGGCTCACCAGGAAGAGCAGGCTCCCATAGGCGACCCCGTCGAAAAGCACGCCGATCGCCTGGCTCATCGCGCCACTGTCGCCTCCCCTGGTTTCCCCGATGATACAAAAAGAGCGGTGCCCCGCTCCACGCTCCGTGCGATTACCGCGCGGCTTTCGGGGTAAAGTCGAGGTTCAAGAGGCCCAACAATAATTGCAGACGCTCCTTAACCTGCTCTCCAGCGTCGCCCTGCTCGTCTGGGGCACGCACATCGTGCGCACCGGCATCCTGCGCGTCTTCGGCTCGGACCTGCGCCACATCCTGTCCACGAGCGTGTCGAGCCGCGGCGCCGCGTTCCTCGCCGGCCTGGGCGTGACGGCGCTCGTGCAGTCGTCGAGCGCCACCGCGCTCATCGCGAGCTCCTTCGTGTCGCAGAACCTGCTCACGCTTTCCTCGGCGCTCGCCATCATGCTGGGCGCCGACATCGGCACGGCCCTCATCGCGCTCGTCCTGTCGCTCAACCTGCAATGGCTTTCGCCGCTCTGCATCTTCTTCGGGGTGGTCGTGTTCCTCTCCCGGCGCAACACTCGCGCGGGGCAGATCGGGCGCGTGGCCATCGGGATGGGCCTCATCATCCTTTCCCTCCAGCTGGTCGCCATCGCGACCGCCCCCATCACGGCGGCGCAGGGCGTGCGCGTGATCTTCGGCACGCTCTCGGGCGACCCGATGCTCGACATGCTGATCGGCGCCGCCTTCACGATGTTCTCCTTCTCGAGCCTCGCCGTGATCCTGCTCACCGCGACCTTCGCCGCGGCCCACGTGGTCTCGGTGCCGGTGGCGATGTGCCTGGTGCTGGGATCGAACCTGGGGAGCGGCCTGCTGGCGCTCCTCGTGAACGCGCGAACGCCCGGCGCGGGCCGGCGCGTCGCGGTGGGCAACCTCGTCTTCAAGACGGTCGGCTGCGTGCTCTTCTACGCGCTGCTGCCCTGGGTGATGGCCTACATCGCGCGGCTCGAGCCCGACGTGCGCCGCGGGGTCCTCTATTTCCACGTGCTCTTCAACGTGACGCTCGTCGTGATGTTCCTCTGGTTCTG
>DATBEA010000322.1:0-10705 GCA_036276215.1 Usitatibacter sp. | reverse complement strand
CGCGACGCACGCGTCGGCGGCGGCGCCGTGAAGGCACACGGCGTATTGCAGCGCGCGCCCGGGCTCGAGGCCGCGCGCGAGCATGGCGCCGCAGATTCCCGCGAGCACGTCGCCGCTGCCCGGCGTGGCGAGCCCGGGGTTGCCCGTCGCGTTGATGCTCCAGCGGCCATCCGGAAACGCGCACACGCTGCCGGCACCCTTGAGCACCACGTGCGCGTTGAACCGCTTGGCGATCGCGACGGCCGAGGCCACGCGATCCTCGTTCACCTGCGCGGTGCTGCGGTGCAGGAGCCGGGCGGCTTCGCCCGGATGCGGCGTGAGGAGGGTGGGCGCACGGCTGCGCGCGGCGAGATCGGTCTCCAGCGCCCCATTGAAGGCGATGGCGTTCAGCGCGTCGGCATCGAGCACGATGGGTCTGGCGAGGTGGATCAGCGCGGGCAGCACCGAGCGCTCGAACATCGACACGGAAGTCGACGAGGGCGAGCGTCCCGCGCCCGGGCCGGCCACGGCGACCCCGTCGGCGAGCGCATCGTCCACGCTCCCCAGCATGAGCTCCGGATAGGCCGTGTCCACGGCGGGGGCATCGGCGCTCAGCAGTCCCAGCCGCACGCGTCCCGCGCCCGCGAGGAGCGCCGCGCGCCCCGCGAGGAGCGCCGCGCCCACCATCCCGCGCTGGCCCCCGATGACCGAGACCAGGCCGAAGCGGCCCTTGTGCGAGTTGCGCGACCGCGGCCCGATCCAGCGCTTCACGCACGCGGGCTCGAGGAGGGCGCCGCGGGCATTGGTGACCAGCGATCCGGTCCCGAGCGCATCGCATGCGAGCTCGCCGCGGTAGTCGAGCGCCTCGCCCGTGAGGAGCCCGGGCTTGTTCGCGATGAAGGTGAGCGTGTGGGCCGCGCGCACGGCGATTCCGCGTACCGCGCCCGTGGCCGCGTCCACGCCGCTCGGCACGTCGATGGCGAGCACCGGCGCTCCCGCCTGGTTGATCTGCGCGATCACCACCGCGAAGGCTGCATCGACCTCGCGCGCGAGCCCGATGCCCAGCAACCCATCGATCACGAGCGCGGGCCGCAGCGTCTCGGGCCAATCGCGCAGGACCTGCCCGCCCGCCGAGACGAACGCGTCGCGCGCCGCGGCGGCCTCGGCCGCGCGGGGAGCCGCACCCGTCACGTCGTACACGACCACGCGATGGAAGCTCGCCGCGAGCGTGGCCGCCGCGACCCATGCATCGCCGCCATTGTTGCCGGGGCCGGCCACGACCAGGATCGGGGCGCCCGTGTCGGCGGCAAGGCGCCGCGCATGCTCGGCCACGGCCCGTCCCGCGAGTCCCATGAGGGGGGGGCCGCCCGCTTCGGCGGCGCGCGCCTCGACGTCTCGAAGCTCCGCGAGCGTGAGGACCGGCGTCACGGCACGAGCACCGTGTCGCGCGCCTCGGGAAGCATTTCCGGGTAGTCGGGGCTGAAATGCAGCCCGCGGCTTTCCTTGCGCGCGAGCGCGCAGCGCACGATGAGCTCGGCGGTGAGCACCAGGTTGCGAAGCTCGATCAGGTCGTTGGAGACGCGGAAGTTGGCGTAGAACTCCTGGATCTCGTCCTGGAGCAGGCGGATCCGGTGGCGCGCGCGCTCCAGGCGCTTGGTGGTGCGCACGATGCCCACGTAGTTCCACATGGTGCGGCGAAGCTCGTCCCAGTTGTGCGAGATCACCACTTCCTCGTCGGCGTCGGTCACGCGGCTCTCGTCCCACGCGGGGACGGCGGGAACGGCTGGCGCTTCGGAGCTTTCGATGTCGCGGGCCGCCGATTCCGAGAACACGAGGCATTCGAGGAGCGAGTTGGAAGCGAGCCGGTTGGCGCCGTGCAGTCCCGTGCACGCGACTTCGCCCAGCGCGTAGAGGCCCTCCACGCCGGCGCGCCCGCGCAGGTCGGTCACCACGCCCCCGCACGTGTAGTGCGCCGCGGGCACCACGGGGATGGGCTGCTTCGTCATGTCGATGCCGAACTCGAGGCAGCGCGCGTAGATCGTGGGGAAATGCGCCTTGATGAAGTCGGCTCCCTTGTGGGTGATGTCGAGGTACACGCAGTCGATGCCCAGGCGCTTGATCTCGAAGTCGATGGCGCGCGCCACGATGTCGCGGGGCGCCAGCTCCGCGCGCGGGTCGTGGCGCGGCATGAAGCGCTCCCCGTCGGGCAGGCGCAGCAGCCCGCCTTCGCCGCGCACCGCCTCGCTGATGAGGAAGGATTTTGCGAGCGGATGGAAAAGGCAGGTGGGGTGGAACTGGATGAACTCCATGTTCGAGACCGCCGCGCCCGCGCGCCAGCCCATGGCCACGCCGTCGCCCGTCGAGGTGTCGGGGTTGGTCGTGTAGAGGTAGACCTTGCCCGCGCCGCCGGTGGCGAGCACCGTGTGGCGGGCGCCGATCGCCTCGACCCGCCCGCTGCGGACGTCGAGCACATAGGCTCCCCAAACCCGGTTGGGCCCGAGCACGTCGCCCAGGTGGCGCCGCGAGGTGATGAGGTCCACCCCGATGTGCCATTCGAGGATGTCGATGTTGGGGTGGTTTCGGACCTGCTGCACCAGCGTCTTCTGGACCGCGCTCCCGGTGGCGTCGGCCGCATGGGCGATCCGCCGGTGGCTGTGGCCCCCCTCGCGGGTGAGGTGCAGCTCCTCGCCATTGCCGTCGTCGCGGGTGAAGGGCACGCCCTGCGCCACCAGCCATTCCACCGAGCGCTTGCCGCGCTCCACCACGAAGCGCACCGCGTCCTCGTGGCATAGCCCGGCCCCGGCGACCTGGGTGTCGCGGATATGGTCCTCGACCGAGTCGGCGCCGTCCAGGACGGCCGCGATTCCCCCCTGGGCCCAGCTGGACGCCCCGTCCAGGAGCTCCTGCTTCGTGACCAGGGCCACCTTGCGCCGGGATGCCAGGTGCAGGGCGGCGGAAATTCCAGCCAGACCACTACCGAGCACCAATACGTCGTAGGTTTTCAACGTTGGGAAGCCACACTAGGGGTCGATCCAGCCTGCGCGTGGGAAGGGAGCCTACAAGCGCAGGAACCTTTTTCCGACATCCCTGTCACTCTAGGAATAGCCAGAATGCGCGCCAAAGGAATGAAATCCTTGAGCTTTATAATACCCCAGGAGGCCAACAAGCCCTTCGTGGCTCCGGCCGCACAGGGGGGGCTGGCTGGTCTCGCCCCCGCAACCAAGCTTCCACTCCAGGGACGCATGAGCGACCGCGAAATCGACCAGCAGCTGGTCGAGAAGGCGCAACGTGGCGACAAGCACGCTTTCGAGCTGCTCGTCACCAAGTACCAGCGCAAGCTCGAGCGCCTGCTCTCGCGGGTGATCCGCGACCCGGCGGAGATCGAGGACGTGGCGCAGGAGGCTTTCATCAAGGCCTACCGCGCGCTCCCCAACTTCCGCGGCGACAGCGCCTTCTACACCTGGCTCTACCGCATCGGCATCAACACCGCGAAGAACTACCTCATCGCGCTGGGCCGGCGCGCGCCCACCTCGACCGAGTTCGACAGCGAGGAGGCGGAGGGCTTCGAGGACGCGGCGGGCCTTCGCGACATCAATACACCTGAAAGCGAGCTCGCATCCAAGCAGATCGCCCAGACGGTGAACGATGCCATCGCGGCGTTGCCCGAAGAGTTGCGCACCGCGATCACCCTGCGCGAGCTCGATGGATTGTCGTACGAGGAGATCGCGCAGATCATGAATTGTCCGATCGGCACCGTCCGGTCGCGCATTTTCCGGGCCCGCGAGGCCGTGGCGGAGAAGCTTCGCCCGCAGCTCGGAACGAGCAAGGATAAACGCTGGTAACAACGAAGTCCGGGGCTGCAACCCCTCAAAGCAAAGGCCTTCGCGAAAGACGAAGCGCCAACGACAGGAGCAGGACATGACACACGAAATTTCCTCGCTGATGGACGGCGAGCTCGGTCCCCAGGAAGCCGGGCAAGCCCTCCAGGCATGCTGCGGTAGCGAGGAGCACAAGCGCACGTGGTACCTCTATCACGTGATCGGCGACTCGATGCGCGGCCAGGCGCCGCGCCGGCTTGCGCTCCCAAGCGGCGTGCTGGATTCCCTCAAGGCCCAGCCGACGGTGCTCGCACCCCGGCGCAAGCTCATGGACACGACATTCGCCCGCGTGAGCCTCGCGGCCGCGGCATCCGTGGCCACGGTGGGCGTGGTCGGCTGGATGGGCACCCAGGGCGGCCAGGTCGCGGATGAGGGCGTCGTCGCCCGCAACGCGACGGGGCTGCAGCCGGTGGCGAACACGCGCACCCAGCCGGTGCTGGACGTCCAGGACTACCTGGTCGCCCATCGCCAGATTCCCTCGCCCGAGCTCTATCGCCAGGTGAACAACAGGGCCGCAGCCCGGGCCCGATGAGCTTCCCGGTCCCACGGGGCGGGCGCCGGTGGATCCCGGCGCTCGCCCTCGGCGTCGCATGCGGCGCGCATGCCGCCGACGACGCCGCGACCTGGCTGCAGCGTGCGATCCAGTCCGCGCACTCGGCTTCCTACTCGGGGATATACGCCCACAGCAACGGCGACCGCACCTCGGCGGTGCGCATCAGCCATGTGACCGTCGGCAGCGAGGAGCACGAGCGCATCGAGCCCCTCGACGGGCCGCCGCTGGAGATCGTGCGCCGCAACGACGAGATGTTCTGCTACTTCCCGGACGCGAAGACCATCCGCCTGGACCGCCGCGTCACCGCGCATTTCTTCCCCGCGATCCTCCCCGCGTCCTCGCCCGAGGCCATCGCCGCGAGCTACGACCTCAAGCTCGGCAAGACCGAGAGCGCGCTGGGATTCGACTGCCAGTGGATCCGCCTCGAGCCGCGCGACGGGCTTCGATACGCCCAGAGCCTCTGCGCCGAAACGCGCTCGGGGCTGGTGGTGCGCGCCAAGACCTTCAACGCCCAGAACCAGGTGATCGAGCAGTACACGTTCACCGAGCTCAAGATGGGCTCGCAGGTGGCCCGCAACGACGTGAAGTCGATCTTCGAGGCGCGCGTGAAGCGCTGGGTCACCGACGCGCAGCCGCGCGAGGAGGCGAAGAGCGTGGACACCGGCTGGACCGTGAACGACCCGCCGGCGGGCTTCCGCAAGGTAACCGAGCTGCGCCGCTCGCTCCCGGGCCGCACCGCTCCCGTCTCGCAGCTCGTCTATACCGACGGGGTCGCGAGCATGTCGGTCTTCATCGAGCCCAACAACACCCCGCCGCGCACCCAGGAAGCCTCGACCGAGGACGGGACGACGACCTTCTTCGTCCACCCGCAGGGCGACATGCTGGTCTCGGTCCTGGGCGAGGTTCCGCTCGCCACCGCCCAGCAGATGGCCCGCAGCGTCGCACGCCGGCCCTAAAATTCGTTACCCTGACTGGAAATTCTTTCCGATTTGCCGCATCTGGGGCAAAGCGGAGGCCATTTGCGCCCCACCCCCGTAAGAGACCAACGACCATGAAACCCATCCTGGCACCCCTTTCCGGACTGCTCCTGGCCTTCGGCCTTGCCGCCCAGGCCGAACCCAGCCTGCCCGCCCGAGTCGCCACCCCCAGCACCCCCGGGGCGTCGGCGCAGATCCTTCCCGACTTCGCCGACCTGGTCGAGAAGTACGGGCCGGCCGTGGTCAACATCAACACGCAGACCCGGGCCCAGCGCCCGCAGCTGCCCAACGGGCTGTCCGAGGACGACCCGTTCTACGAGTTCTTCAAGAAATTCATGCCGCCCGAGCAGCAGGTGCCCCCGCAGCGCCGCGGCCGCCCCGGCCAGGGGCCGCAGGATACCCCGCCGCGCGGGCCGCTTCGCCCCTTCGGGCTGGGCTCGGGCTTCATCGTCTCGCCCGACGGCTTCATCGTGACCAACGCCCACGTGGTCGAGGGCGCGGAGGAAATCACGGTGCGCCTGAACGACAAGCGCGAGTTCAAGGCGAAGGTGATCGGCGCCGACAACCGCAGCGACGTGGCCGTGATCAAGGTGGAGTCCTCGTCGCCGCTGCCCACGATGAGGATCGGCGACATGTCCAAGGTCCGCGTGGGCGAATGGGTGGTCGCGATCGGCTCGCCCTTCGGCTTCGCCAACACGGTGACCGCGGGCATCATTTCCGCGAAGAGCCGCGAGAACCTCACCCAGGACCCGAACCTCGACGCCGTGCCCTTCATCCAGACGGACGTCGCGGTGAACCCGGGCAACTCGGGCGGGCCGCTGCTCAACATGCGCGGCGAGGTGATCGGGATCAACTCGCAGATCTACTCGCGCACCGGCGCCTTCGCCGGCATCTCGTTCGCGATCCCCATCGACTACGCCTTCAACGTGGCCGAGCAGATCATCAAGACCGGGCACGTGACGCGCGGGCGCATCGGCGTGGGCATCCAGACGGTGAGCCGCGACGTGGCCGAGAGCCTGGGCCTTCCCAAGGCCGAGGGCGCGGTGATCGGCAACGTCGAGCCCGAGTCGCCGGCCGCCAAGGCGGGCCTCGAGGTGGGCGACGTGATCATGAAGATCGACGGGCGCGCCGTGGACGGCTCCGCGGACCTCTCGCGCACCATCCGCGCGGTGCACCCGGGGGCCAAGGTGAACCTCACGGTGTGGCGCAACGGCAAGATGCGCGACGTCCCCGTGACCATCGCCGAGTTCAAGGACGAGGAGACCCAGAAGGTCGCCGACAACTCGAAGGCCGGCAAGGACCTCGCGAGGACCGACAAGCTGGGGCTCGCGGTGCGCGAGCTCACCGGGGACGAGAAGAAGCTCCTGAAGCTCGCGAGCGGCGTGGTGGTCGAGGCCTCCGACGGGGCCGCCGCCGCCAACAACGTGGACGTGGGCGTGGTGATCCTGCGCGTGAACAACACCGAGATCACCAGCGTGAAGGCGTTCAAGGAAACCGTCGCCAAGCTCGATCCGGGCAAGCCCGTGTCGCTGCTGGTGAAGGACGAGAACGGCCAGCGCTTCATCACGTTCCGTCCCGAGGTCGGTTGATCCGGCCCCGGCTCACGCTGCTCTCGCGCGAGTACTGCCACCTCTGCGAGGACATGCTCGCGGCCCTGAAGCTCTTCCAGGGCCGCTACGATTTCGAGGTGGAAGTGGTCGACGTCGACCGCCATCCGGGGCTGGAGGAGAAGTGGGGCGACAAGGTCCCGGTGCTCCTCGACGGTGAACGCGAGCTGTGCCGCTACCACCTCGATTACGAGGTCGTGGATGCGCGGCTCGCCCGGATGAGATAAAATGCTGCATTGCAAAAGGGCACCGCTGCGGTGCCCTTTTTGTCGTCAATGGACCACATTCGCAACTTCTCGATCATCGCGCACATCGACCACGGCAAGAGCACGCTCGCCGACCGGTTGATCGAGCGCACCGGCGGCCTCCAGACGCGCGAGATGGAGGCGCAGGTCCTCGATTCCATGGATCTGGAGCGCGAGCGCGGCATCACGATCAAGGCCCAGACCGCGGCGCTGCGCTATACCGCGCGCGACGGGCGCGAGTACGACCTGAACCTCATCGATACGCCCGGCCACGTCGACTTCTCCTATGAAGTCTCCCGGTCGCTCTCGGCCTGCGAGGGAGCGCTCCTCGTGGTCGACGCCTCGCAGGGCGTGGAAGCGCAGACCGTGGCCAACTGCTACACGGCAACCGAGCTCGGCGTGACCGTGGTCCCGGTGCTCAACAAGATCGACCTGCCCAGCGCCATGCCCGATCGCGCGATCCAGGAGATCGAGGACGTGATCGGCATTCCCGCGCACGACGCGATCCGGACCAGCGCCAAGACGGGCGAAGGCATCGAAGACGTGCTGGAAGCGGTGATCGCGCGCATCCCGCCGCCCAAGGGCGATCCCGCGCGGCCGCTGAAGGCGCTCATCATCGACTCGTGGTTCGACAACTACGTGGGCGTCGTGATGCTGGTGCGCGTGATCGACGGCGTCATCGCGCCCAAGGATCGCATCAGGCTCATGGCGACGGGGGCGCTGCACCTGGTCGAGCAGGTCGGCGTATTCACGCCCAAGTCGCTGGCGCGCGAGCAGCTGTCCGCGGGCGGCGTGGGCTTCATCATCGCCGGCATCCGCGACCTGAAGGACGCGAAGGTCGGCGACACCGTGACCCTCGCCGACAATCCCGCGGCCGAGCCGCTGCCGGGCTTCAAGGAAATCCAGCCGCAGGTGTTCGCGGGCCTCTACCCGGTGGAGTCGAACCGCTACGAGGCGCTGCGCGACGCGCTCGCCAAGCTGCAGCTGAACGACTCGAGCCTGCGCTACGAGCCGGAGACCTCCCAGGCGCTGGGCTTCGGGTTCCGCTGCGGCTTCCTCGGCCTGCTGCACATGGACATCGTGCAGGAGCGCCTCGAGCGCGAGTACGACGTCGAGCTCATCACCACGGCGCCGACGGTGGTCTACCAGGTGAAGACCCGCGACGGCACCGTGACCGACATCGACAATCCGTCGAAGCTGCCGGATCCGTCGCGCATCGAGGAGATCCGCGAGCCCATCATCCGCGCGACGATCCTCATGCCGCAGGAGTACGTGGGCCCGGTCATCACGCTGTGCGAGCAGAAGCGCGGTGCGCAGGTGAACATGCAGTACGTGGGGCGCCAGGTGATCCTCACCTACGACATGCCGCTGAACGAGATCGTGATGGACTTCTTCGACAAGCTGAAGAGCAATTCCCGCGGCTACGCGTCCCTCGACTACGAGTTCAGGGAATTCCGCGCCGGCGACCTCGTGCGCCTGGACATCCTCATCAACGGCGACAAGGTCGACGCGCTCTCGCTCATCGTGCACCGGGAGACCGCGCGCTACCGCGGGCGCGACCTCGCCACCCGCATGCGCCAGCTGATCCCGCGGCAGATGTTCGACGTGGCGGTGCAGGCCGCGATCGGCAGCGACGTCGTGGCCCGCGAGAACATCAAGGCGATGAGGAAGAACGTGCTCGCCAAGTGCTACGGCGGCGACATCACCCGCAAGAGGAAGCTCCTCGAGAAGCAGAAGGCGGGCAAGAAGCGCATGAAGCAGGTGGGAAGCGTCGAGATCCCGCAGGAAGCCTTCCTCGCCATCCTGCAAGTCGAAAGCAAGTAAGGAGAGAGAACGATGCAAGGTGGGCTCGACTGGGAAATGATCGCGATGGTGGCCGCGGGAATCTGCGCCGCGATCATCGTGTGGGACTGGATCGCGATGCGAAGCGGCTCGCCGCGCAGCGACACGCGCAAGGGCATCCTCGAGGTCGCGTGGCCGGTGTTCTTCATCGCCGTGATGGGGCTGCTGCTCAAGTTCACCGACTTCGCCGCGGTGCTGCTCATCGCGGCGGTCCTCACCGGGCTCATCTGGCTCTTCGACGCGAAATGGTCGCGCAAGCGGCGCACCGCCGGCGAGCCCGAGCCCGTGGTCGTGGACATGGCGCGCGCCTTCTTCCCGGTGATCGTGGTCGTCTTCCTGATCCGCTCCTTCTGGGTGGAGCCCTTCAAGATCCCGTCGGGCTCGATGAAGCCCACGCTCCTGGTGGGCGACTTCATCCTCGTGAACAAGTACACCTACGGAATCCGCATCCCGGTCATCAACAAGAAGGTGATGGACGTGAACCCGGTCGCCCGCGGCGACGTGGTCGTGTTCCGCTACCCGGCCGACCCCAGCGTGGACTACATCAAGCGCGTGGTGGGGCTTCCCGGCGACAAGATCGTCTACCGCAACAAGCACATCACCGTGAACGGCGTGGAAGCCCCGATGCAGGGCTCGGGCTTCTACACGGACTCGGAGCTGAACTTCCTGCGCCTGCCCACTTTCTCCGAAAAACTGGGCAACCACGCGCACCAGATGATGATCGTGCCCGCGCAGCCGCCGGTCGAGCTTTCGCAGGTCCGCCAGTTCGCCCACCGCGAGAATTGCGAATACAATGACGACGGTTTCAGCTGCACGGTCCCTCCCGGGGAGTACTTCATGATGGGCGACAACCGGGACCAGAGCAGCGACAGCCGTTACTGGGGCTTCGTCCCCGACGACCACATCAAGGGTCGCGCGTTCCTGGTGTGGATGAATTTCGGCGACTTCAAGCGCATCGGCAACGGGATCGAATAGAAAAACAGGGGAGCGGTTTCATGCGCAGAGAACGCGGACTATCGCTGGTCAACCTGATCGTCGGGCTCGCCGTGGCGGCGTTCCTCGCGGTGATGGGCGCGAAGCTCATGCCCGCGTACATCGAGTACTACAAGGTGAAGAAGGTCTTCGCCGCGATGGAGCAGGCCGGCGCGCTCAAGGGCACGGTGCGCGAGATCCGCTACGACTGGGAGAAGAGGAACGGCATCGAGGACGTCCGCAGCATCAAGGGCGACGATCTCGAGATCACCAAGGAGGGCGGCGAGACGGTCCTCTCCGCCAACTGGTCGACGAAGGTGCCGCTCGTGAGCAACGTCTCGGCGTGCCTTGATTTCTCCGTGACCACGGCCAAGTGACTCGCAAGGCGGCGCGCGCCGGGGGGGTCTCGGACCTCGCAGACCTGGAGCGCCGCCTCGGCCACACCTTCGCCGATCCGGCGCTCGCGCGCCAGGCGCTCACGCACCGCAGCTTCGGCACCCCGCACAACGAGCGCCTCGAATTCCTCGGCGACTCGCTGCTCAACTGCGCCGTGGCCACGCTCCTCTACGAGCGCTTCCCGAAGCTTCCCGAAGGCGACCTCTCGCGGCTGCGCGCGGCACTCGTGAACCAGCGCGCGCTCGCCGAGGCGGCG
>DATBEA010000321.1:0-1977 GCA_036276215.1 Usitatibacter sp. | reverse complement strand
GGTAGCAGCTCTCCAGCTTGTTGGCGCGCACCACCTCGCGCTGCGCCTCCATCACCTGCTCCTTCGTGTACGGGATCTCCATCATGTAGATCTTCGCCGAGTCGAAGAGGCGGTCGGTGTGGTCCTTCAGCCGGAAGATGGCGGTGCCGATCTCGGTCTTGTAGGCGCGCACGCCCTCGAAGACCGAGAGGCCGTAGTGCAGCGAATGGGTGAGGACGTGGGTCGTGGCTTCGCGCCATGGCACGAGCTTGCCGTCGTACCAGATGAAGCCGTCGCGATCTGCCATCGTCATGGAAAGGCGCTCCGCGCGTGACGTTCGGGAAGGCTTCGATTTTAGCCCAAATCGGGGCGCATTCCTGCGCCGCGATGTGCGCTGGGACACTGTGTCGCCCCGCAGGCCTGTGCCATAATCCGCCAGCCCGTCCCCGTCGACGCAAATTCCCGAGAGACTGCGCTGCCCATGTCCGCCGCGGACCCGCAGATGAGCCGCCCCGTCGCCCCGGGCATGCCGGCCCTCACGCCCGAGGAGAAGCTCTCGGGCGACATGCTGATGCTCACCACGGGCTTCATGATGTGCGCGGCGGCGCTCTGGCTCGCGGTCTACTGGAGCATGGGCTACCAGTACTCGACCGCGATCCCGCTCATCTTCCAGGGCCTGTCCTTCGTCACCATCACGCTCTACTGGCGCTTCCGCCGGCTCTACGCGTTCGCCGTGCTGCAGCTGGCGCTGATCCTCTTCACGCCGTTCGCGATGCAGTGGGCGATCGGCAACTTCGTGAACTCCTCGGGCGTGAGCCTGTGGGGCCTCATGGCGCCGGTGGGCGCGGTCACCGTGCTCGGCACGCGCCAGTCGATGCCGTGGTTCTTCGCCTGGCTCTTCATGACGGTGATGGCGGGCGTGTTCGACTACCTCCTCTCGGGCACGGTGCAGCGCTTCGACCTGCAGACCGTGGCGGTGTTCTTCGTGCTCAACTTCGCCGCCATCTCGGTGATGATCTATTCGCTGCTCTGGTACTTCGCCAACGAGAAGCAGAAGCTGCGCGCGCAGGTGGACGCCTCGCACGAGGAGATCCGCCTCGAGCGCGACCGCAGCGAGCGGCTGCTCCTGAACATCCTGCCGCCCGCGATCGCCGAGCGGCTGAAGAGGAACGAGGTCAATATCGCGCAGGGCCATGCCGACGTGACCGTGCTGGTCGCGGACATCGTGGGCTTCACGCGCATGACCGAGGAGATCTCGCCGGTCGAGACGGTGAAGATCCTGAACGACGTCTTCTCCATCTTCGACGACATCGCCGACCGCTACCACGTCTAGAAGATCAAGACCATCGGCGATGCGTACATGGCGGCGGCGGGCCTCGAGACCGGCTCGCAGATCCACTATGCCGACGCCATCGCGCACATGGCGCTCGACATGCAGGCGCGCATCGACGAGTACCGCCGGCGCAGCGGCGAGCGCCTCGAGATCCGCATCGGCATCGGCACCGGGCCGATCGTGGCGGGCGTGATCGGCAAGAGGAAGTTCATCTACGACATGTGGGGCGACACGGTGAACGTCGCCTTCCGCCTCGCCGCCGACGCCCACGCCGGGTCCGTGCAGGTGGACCTCACGACGTACCGCCGCCTGCAGCACCGCTTCCGCTTCGACGAGGTGCACGAGGTGGAGATCAAGGGCAAGGGCCGCATGCAGATCTTCCGGCTCTCCGCGCCGCTCGAGGACAGCGTCCCGGGCCAGCGCGTGGTGGCCTAGGGCGCGCCGAAGAGCGCGTCCCAGAGCCGCTCCACCGCCGCGCGCTCGCTGGCGAGGTCGTCGCCCGGCGCCACCGTCACCGTCTCCTCGTCGTTCAGCGCCGCCTGGTGCAGGCGCCGGCGCATCGCGAGGTACGCGTCCGCCGCCGCCGCGGCGATGCCCGCGTCGATCAGCCCCAGCTCGCCCGCGCGCTTGAGCAGGGTGTGGTTGCCCTTGTTCTCGCGCAGGGC
>DATBEA010000320.1:0-9369 GCA_036276215.1 Usitatibacter sp. | reverse complement strand
CGGGGGCGGGCCTCGCGGCGATGGCATGCCTGGTCGCGGGACTGGGCTTCTACGGGCTGCACAACACGCTCCAGACCAACGCCACGCAAATGGCGCCGGAACGGCGCGGCGCCGCGATGGCGCTTTTCGCATCGCTCTTCTTCCTCGGCCAATCGTTCGGCGTGGCCATCGCCGGCGCGCTCGTCGAGCGCGCCGGGACCACCACGGTCCTCATGACCGCGGGCGTCGCAATGCTTCCTGTCGGCCTCACGTTCGCGGCGCTGCGCGCCGCGCGCGACCGTCGCGTTTAGCGTCCAGCCTGGTTGCCGACCACGCCGCCCACGACCGCGCCGCCGACCGTGCCGGCCGCGCTGCCGCCCGAGAGCGCCGAGCCCGCGACGCCGCCGATGGCCGCGCCCGCGACCGTGCTTTTCTCGCGGTGCGTCATGTCCGAGCACGCGCCGATCGACAGGGCGGCGGTGGCCGCGGCGATGGAAATCAGGATCCGGTTCATGGCAGTCTCCGTTCTTCGGTTGATGCACAAGGATGGGCCGGCGCCCTACTTCCATCAGTCGGTCGCGCCTTGAAAATGGTGTCCGCGCGGGCTTGCTCCATGTCGGCGCGCTCCCACACACTCATCGTGGAACCCGGCGTTTCGCGCCGTTTGCGTGCCGTTCGTCGCAATCCGGCGACGGCTTCGCGCCGCCGGTGAGAGGATTCGCGGCATGCTCATAGCCACCGACCTTTGCAAGTCCTACGGGGCGCTCGCCGCCGTCTCGGGCGTGAGCTTCCGCGTGAACGCGGGCGAGATCGTGGGCCTCCTCGGCCCCAACGGCGCCGGCAAGACGACGACCGTCTCGATGCTTTGCGGGCTCGTCACGCCCGATAGCGGCACCGTGGTGGTTACTCCGGGCGCCGCCGTTGCGGGCGGGCCTGCCCCGGTAGTCCTCGAGCCGGGGGACCCAATGCGGGCGAAGCGCCATATCGGCCTCGTGCCCCAGGAGATCGCGCTCTACGAGGAGATGGGCGCGGAAGCCAACCTGCGGCTCATGGGCGCGCTCTACGGCGTGGCCGAGCCGCTGCTTTCCAGGCGCGTGGGCGAGGCCCTCGCGCTCGTGGGGCTCGCCGACCGCGCGCGCGAAAAGCCCGCGAAATTCTCCGGCGGCATGAAGCGCCGCCTCAACATCGCGTGCGCCCTGGTCCACGACCCCGACGTCCTGCTGCTGGACGAGCCCACGGTCGGCGTCGACCCGCAAAGCCGCAACGCGATCTTCGACAACCTGGAGGGCCTGCGCTCGCGCGGGAAGGCGATGCTTTACACCACGCACTACATGGAGGAAGCCGAGCGCCTTTGCGACCGCATCGTGGTCGTGGACCACGGGCGGGTGATCGCCGCCGACACGCGCGAGAACCTGCTCAAGCTGGGCCCGTCGCTGGAGGCGGTGTTCCTGCAGCTCACCGGCCAGGGCCTGAGGGACGGCGCATGAAGGCCCTCCTCGCGCTGGTGCGCACCGACCTCACGCTCTACTTCTCCAACCGCCGCGCGCTCCTCATCACGCTCGCCGCGCCCGTGCTGATCGCCGCCTTCTTCGGCTCGGTCATGGGTGGGACGCCCGGCAAGCGGCCCGCGCGAGTGCCCGTGGCGGTCGTGGACCTGGACCAAAGCGCCGTCACAAAGGCCATCCTCGCGTCGATGCGCAAGGACGAGAGCTTCGACATCCGCGACCTGCCCCTGCCCGCCGCGATCGAGCAGGTGCGTGCCGGCAAGCTGCGCGCGGCGATCGTCCTGCCGAAGGACTTCGGGGAGCGCGCGCCGCGCGCCATGTTCCGCCCCGGTGGGAAGCCCGAGATCGAGATCCATGTCGATCCTTCCCAGTCCATCGCGATGGCGTTGGTGAAGGGCCTGCTCGCGCAGCACGTCATGCAGGAGGTCTCGCGCGCGGCCTTCGGCGGCGGAGCGGGCGGCGCGAAGGCCCTCGAGGACGCGCGCCGCGCGCTCGAGGCGGACTCCCGGCTTCCCGAGTCCGATCGCCGCGACTACCTCGAGCTCCTGGACAAGGTGGCGCGCATCCGCGAACGCCAGGCGGCGAGCGGCGACAAGGCCAACGGTTTCGGCGACGGATTCCAGATGCCCTTCACCACCGCCGAGCGCGAGGTGACCTCGGGCCAGAGCAAGTACAACGGCTACTCGCACTCGTTCGCGGGGATGGGCGTGCAGTTCATCCTCTTCAGCGGCATCGACCTCGGTGTCGCGGTGCTGCTCATGCGCCGGCAAGGCCTGTGGAAGCGGCTTCGCGCCGCGCCCGTATCGCGCGGCCTGCTGCTGGGAAGCCGTATCGCCTCGGGCGCCGTCATCGCCTTGCTGCTGCTCGCCGGCATCTACGCGGCGGGGATCGCGTTCTTCAACGTGCGCGTCGAGGGAAGCTGGATCGGGTTCTGGCTCGTCGCGGCCGCCTTCGCGCTCCTTTCTTCCACCTTCGGGCTCCTCATCGCCTCCGTCGGGCGCACGCCCGAAGCCACGCGCGGCCTCGCGATCCTCGCCACGCTGCTCCTGGTGATGCTGGGCGGGGCATGGGTGCCCACCTTCGTGTTTCCCGAGTGGATGCAGGCGGCCACGCTCTTCGTGCCCACGCGCTGGGCCGTCGACGGCCTCGAGGCGATGACGTGGCGCGGGCTGGGCTTCGAGGCCGCCCTCCCCGCGGTCGCAGTCATGCTGACTTTCAGTGTTGCTTTCGGTGCGATCGCCGTGGCATGTTTCCGCTGGGAGGAGTGACACGCATGGGATTCATCCGCACCATCGCAGCCTTTTGCATCGCGGCCGCCGCGGCCACGTCGTTCGCGCAGGGCTACCCCACGAAGCCGGTGAGGATCATCGTGCCGTTCGCGGCGGGCGGCCCCGCGGACGTCTATGCACGCGTGATCGCCGAGAAGCTCGCGACCGCGCTCGGGCAGCCGTTCGTGGTCGAGGACCGGCCCGGCGGCGGCGCGATCGTGGGCACCGAGGCGGTCGTGCAGAGCGCGCCCGACGGCTACACACTCCTCATGATGTCCAACACGCACACCGTCAACGAATCGCTCATCCCCGACAAGCGCTACCAGCTCATGCGCGACCTGGTGCCCGTGGCGCCGGTGAATTACTCGGACCTCGTGCTCGTGGTCCATCCGTCGGTGAAGGCCAACACGCTCCAGGAGTTCATCGCGCTGGCGAAGGCCAATCCCGGCAAGCTCAACTACGCCTCCTCGGGGCCGGGCACGCCGTACCACATGGCCGGCGAGCTCTTCAAGGCGATGGCGAACGTGGACATCGTGCACGTCCCGTACAAGGGCAGCTCCGGCGCCCGCACCGACATCCTCGGGGGCCAGGTGCAGATGATGTTCGACGCGATCACGACGATGGCGCCCAACGTTCGCGCGGGGAAGCTGCGCGCGCTCGCCACGAGCGGCAGGCATCGCTCGTCGGTGCTGCCCGAGGTGCCCACCGTGAGCGAAGCCGGCGTCCCCGGCTACGAGGCGGTCATCTGGCTGGGCATCATGGCGCCCGCGGGCACGCCCAGGGCCATCGTGGAGAAGCTGAACGCGGAGATCACGAAAGCGGTCAACTCGCCGGCCATCAAGGCGTCGTGGTCCGAGCAAGGCGCCGTGCCCATGACGATGACGCCCGAGGAGTTCGACCATTACCTGCGCGAGGACATCGAGAAGTGGGCGCGCATCGTGAAGATCTCCGGAGCGAAGCAAGACCGGTGAAGCTGCGATTCGTGAGCGCGGGCGCCGCGCAGGCGCTGGTGGCGAACGAGGCCCGCCGCGAGGGCATCGAGGTCCAGGGCATCTTCGGCGCGGTCGGCGCCATGCGCGAGAAATACCTCGAGGGCGAGCCCTGCGACATCGTGATCCTCACGCGAAAGCTCATCGACGAGCTCGCCGCGCAGGGTCGCGTGGTCGCGCAAAGCACCGTGGACCTGGGCGCGGTGCCGACCTCGATCGCGGTGCGCGCATCCGACCCGGCGCCCGACGTGTCGGACGAGGACTCGCTTCGAGCGGCGCTGCTGGAGGCCGACGCGATCTACTTTCCCGACCCCGCCAAGGCGACCGCCGGGATCCATTTCCGCCAGGTGCTCGAACGACTCGGCATCGACGGCAAGGTGCGCGATCGCATCAGGAATTTCCCCAACGGCGCCGCGTCGATGCGGGCGATGGCCGAAGCGCACGGCCACCCGATCGGCTGCACGCAGGCCACCGAGATCCGTGCGACGCCGGGCGTGCGGCTGGTGGCGCCGCTTCCGAAGGGATACGCGCTCGTCACCGTATATTCCGGCGCGGTGGATGCCCAGGCGGCCGATCGCGACTCGGCGGCCCGATTCCTGGCGCGGCTTTCGGGCGCGTTGGCGTAGGCTCACGGCAGGAACGGGGAACGCGGTAAGATTCAGCGTTCCCCGGCACTGCCCGCCGCATGACGTTCGCCTCCCGCGCCCTCACCGCCCTCCTCTTCGCAGCGTCCATTTCCACCGCCACGGCACAGCCCGCGGTGAAGCCGGCCGCACCGGCGGTGCCCGAAACGCAGCAGCCGCCGCTCTCCTCGGCCGCCGAGCGCGTGTATGAATTCTCCAAGCCGCGCATCCTCCAGGTGCGCACGCTCCTGCAGGCCGCGGGCCGCCAGAGCAGCCTGGGCTCGGGCTTCGTGGTCACCGCGGACGGACTCGCGATCACGAACTACCACGTGGTGTCGCAGTACGCCCTCGACCCCAAGACCTACCGCCTCGAGTACCTCGCGCCCGACGGCACCAAGGGAATCCTCGAGCTCCTCGCGATCGACGTGGCGCACGATCTCGCGGTGGTGAAGGTCGACCATCCGGACCTGCCCTTCTTCCAGTTCGATCCGCGCGCGTTGAGCGGGACCCTTCCGAAGGGCGAGCGCATCTACGCGATGGGCAACCCGCTCGACCTGGGCTTCACGATCATCGAGGGCACGTACAACGGCCTCGTGGACAAGAGCTACGACGAGCACATCCATTTCTCGGGCGCGATCAATCCCGGCATGAGCGGCGGGCCGGTCGCAGGGAACGACTTCAGGATCGTCGGCGTGAACGTCGCCAAGCGCCTCGACGGCGAGCAGGTGGGCTTCCTCGTGCCGGCGCGCTTCGCCGCGGAGCTCATCGAGCGCGCGCGCAAGGGTCCGGCGCTCTCCGTGGACAAGGCCCGCGAAGAGGTGGGACGCCAGCTGGACAGCTGGCAGGCCGCGTTCTACGAGACGCTCAAGGGCCAGGGCTTCCGCAGCGGCTCCTTCGGCCCGTATCGCGGGCTCGAAAGCTCCGCGCCCTGGGTCACGTGCTGGGGCGCGACCAACGCCGACCAGATCCCGAAGCCGCGCACCGCGATCAACACGACGCGATGCTCGAGCGCCACCGGCATCTTCGTCTCCGACAAGATCCTCACCGGGCGCGTGGACCTCTCGTATTCGTACTACAAGGCGATCGACCTGAACGCCTTCCAGTTCGCGAAGGAGCTCTCGCAGCGCACGTGGAACTGGGAGGGCAGCGCCGCGAAGCGCCTGACCGAGCAGGAATGCCGCGACGATTTCGTCATGGCCGGCACGGGCTCTCGCCCGGCATTGCGCGCCACGTGGTGCATGCGCGCGTACCGGGAGTTCGAAGGCCTGTACAACGTGACGCTGCTTGCGCTTACCCAGGACCGCAGCCGCGAGGCGCTCCTCGCCCAGCTTTCGATGCAGGGCGTTTCCTACGCCAACGCCGTGGCCCTGGGCCGGCGCTTCCTCGAGGCGATCGAATGGGCGCAGTGATGTGGATCGAGGTGATGTCGCGCCATGGGGACGCCGTGTCGCGCCAGCGGATCGAGGCCGAGGAGGCCACCATCGGCCGCGCATTCGACAACGACGTGGTGGTGGACGATCCGCACGTTGCGCCGCACCACCTGCGCATCTCCCGCGGCGAGGACGGCGAGCTGGTGGCCGAGGACCTGGGAACGCTGAATGGCCTCTACCGCGAGCAGGGGCGGGATCGCACGCAGCGCCTGCCGCTCGCCGGCGAGCCCGGCATCCGCATCGGCCGCACCATCCTTCGCGTGCACGACGCGCGCCACCCGGTCGCCGGCGAGAGGCTCATGACGCCGCCCGTCGCGCATGCCCGCTGGGCCGCGGGGCTCGGCGTGGTCCTCCTCGCGGTGCTCGTCGCGCTCGAGTGGCTGAGCGTGACCGCCGAGCCCACCGCGAACCTCCTGCTGCTGCCGCTGCTCGGCTTCATCACGGTGCTCGCCGTGTGGACCAGCTTCTGGGCGATGCTCTCGCGCATCTTCTTCGGCCAGGCGCGCTTCGCGCTCCAGCTGCGCATCGCCGTGACCGCGTGCATCGCGCTCCTCGCGTGGGAGCAGGCCGCCGAGTCGCTCTCCTTCTCGTTCGCCTGGCGCGACATGGCCGAATACGCGGGCCTCGGCGCGTGGGCGGTGCTTGCCGCCGCCTGCTGGGCGCACCTGCATGCCATCGGGCCGCGCCACATGCGCGCCGCCATGGGCCTCGTCGCCGCGCTGCTCATCGCGGGTGCGGCCCTGCAGTACCTCGGCAAGTCGGAATCGCGAAGGCTCTTCGGCCAGCGCGCGACGCTGGGCGACCTGCGCCCGCCGGCATTCCGGCTGGTGCCGCTCGCGAGCGCCGACGATTTCTTCCAGAAGACCGCGAGCGCGAAGAAGCAGGTGGACCTCGCGCGAACCCGCGAGCCCGCGGGCGGCGGGATCCTCTCGGACATGGACCTCAGCGACTGACGACGGCGAGCTGGTTCACGACGCGCTCGACGTCGTCGATCCCCCGGACCAGCTTCTCCAGCGCCTGCGACTGCGCCTTCGAGCGCACGCAGCCCTGCAGGAAGACCCAGCGCCGCTGGCCGAGCACCCAGACGCTCGTGTCCTTGAAGTGGCCGTCCACGGCGACCGCCTTCCTCACGCGCGGAATGATCTCCCTGTCGTACTGGTAGGAGTTCGGGAGGCGGCATCGGCCTTCGACGTAGCAGCGCGTGCCGCGCTCGACGCGGGCATGGGATTCCGTTTGCATCTGCGCGTCGGTCATGGCCGGGGGCTTCACCTGCGGGCAGCTGCGAATGCCGTTGGAGACCTCGAGGAACGGGTCGCCGAAGGGATTGTCCTTCGGCGCGGCCGAAGGCGCGGGCGCGGCGGCCATGGCCGGGATCGTCGCAGCGACCAATGCCAACGTGCCACAATGCTTGCGAAACATGGCCAGCTTTCTCCTCTCGACAATCGCGTTCGTCGTCGCCGGGTATTTCCTGCGCCGTTACCTGGACGACATCGGCGTGCCCCGCGGCATGACACGCAACACCGTCGTATTCCTCGCGGCGCTGCTCATCGCCTACGCCGTCGCTTACGTCGTGGATCTCATCGCCGGCTAGCGCTTCGCCTCCGGGGGGAACTCCGGGTACGAGACAATCTCCTCCCGCTCGAAGAGCCACGGCGCGTCGTGCGAGCGCCAGATGCGCCGCGAGGGCCGGATGCCCGGATCGTCGTCGAGCGAAGCCGCCCGCAGGATCACGTAGTCGGAACCGTCATTCGCGGCCATCAAGTGGCAGCCGCAGCGCGAGCAGAAGAAGCGCTGCTTCTTCGGCGAGGATCGATACGCCGTGAGCTTGTCCTCGCCGGTGAGCCAATGGAAGTTCTCGCGCATCACGCGCCCTGCGGTGTTGAACTGGGCCGAGTGCGTCTTGCGGCAGGTGATGCAGTGGCAATGGCCGAGGCTCTCGAGGCGCTCGACCTCGTAGGTGACCGCTCCGCAATGGCAGCTTCCTTTCATGGCCGGATCAGCATCTTTTCCATGAAGATACTCAAGGGGTCGGGGCGATAGGCGCCGAAGGGACCGCGGCGCGCGTAGCCCATGCCTTCGTAGAAGGAGAGCGCATCGAGCTGCCTGGTGCCCGTCTCGAGGCGGATCGTCATGAAGCCGTGGTCGGCGGCGTGCTGCTCGAGGAAGCCGATGATCGCCGCGCCCACTCCGCGCTTGCGCGCCGTGGCGCGAACGTACATGCGCTTCAGCTCCGCAAAACCGTCCGAGTGCATCACGGCTCCGCATCCCATCGGCTGGCCCTTCTCGTCGCGAGCCACCACGAAGAACACATTCTTCGCTCTTAGCGCCGCGACGTTCAGCCCATGGCGGCTTTCCGGCGGGTAGAGCGGCTCGAGGAGCGCGTCGAGCTCGCCCACCAGCGCCAGCGCCTCGGGCTGGTCGATGGTCTCGATCGCGACGCGCGCGGCGCCGCTCAGCGTGCCAGCAATTGCCATGCGAAGATCATCTGGGCCGCGAAGCCCCCGATGAAGGCGAGCGTGCGCACCCACGGCACCTTGAAGGTGTAGGCGAGGGCATGAACGACGCGCGACCAGAAGTAGAGCATCGCCGCGGAGGCCGTGGCGCCGTTGCTCACGCCGGCCGCGTTGGCCGCGAGCACGAGGGCGGCGAAGATCACGAGGTTCTCGACCGCGTTGGCGTGCGCGGCCATGAGGCGTTGCGCCCACGCAGTCTGCGGTTTCGGATTCGACGGATATCCGACCGTGTCCGGGATGCCCCAGACGATGAAGCGATCCAGCACATAGGGGACCCAAAGCAGGGCCGTGAGAACCGTGACGCAGACCAGGTACATGAGCTCGGGTTTCATGCGGCCTCCAGGTGGGTCTTCAGTTATTGGCGAACTTCACGTCGGGTATCCAGTTTCGCTTCCAGCGGGCGAGCCGCGCCTCGACCGTCTCGCCCTCGAAGGACGTGGGCTTGCGCTCGAGGATGGATGGATTCAGGTTGTCGAAGGTGTTCACGTTCACGACCGCGTAAGTGTGCCCGTCGATCTCGCCCGTGACTACCGGCACCGCGCCGCAGCGGCTGCAGACGTGGAACCGGCCCGAGCCCGTGGCGAATGCATACTTCGAGACGCCGTCGGGATCGCGCATCGTGACGCGCAGCGCCCCGGCCGGGTTCGAAGTCCAGACTCCGCCATGCTTCCGGCAGAAGGTGCAGCCGCACGCGCGCGCCGGGATGCGTTCCGGATCCGGCTCCCACGTGAGGGTGAAGGCGACGTTGCCGCAGTGGCAGCTTCCCTCGATCAGCATGCCGGCGATTTTACTCCGGCGCCCATTTCGCAGGCATCTCTTCGGCGGAGCTCTCCTCGATCGCCCTGCGCGTTCAATCATCCCATGCCGCATCAAGCCGCGTACAGGGTGATGACGAACAGTGGTCAGACCTCACGCAAGGCGCGGCGTGACATTCTTTCGTGAAACCGGCGCAAGCGCAATCGCGTCAACCGCAAGTGCAGTATCGGGTACACGTTTGAGCCCATCTCGACGGCAACCAGCGCGGCCACCGTGCCCCACTGTCGCCGGGTGCAGGCGTGGACG
>DATBEA010000319.1:0-1841 GCA_036276215.1 Usitatibacter sp. | reverse complement strand
CATGACATCGCAGAAGCGCGACCCGGGCTTCCCGGATGTTCCCCCGATTTCCGACACGGTCCCCGGCTACGAGGCGACCGCGTGGTTCGGCCTGGGAATGCCGAAGGGCTCGCCCCGCGAGGCGATCGACAAGGTGAACGCCGAGGTGAACCGCGCGCTGGCCGATCCGGGCTTCCAGAAGAAGCTCGCCGACCTGGGCGGGACCCCGATCCCCGGCACGCCCGAGGATTTCAGCCGCACCATCGCGCAGGAAACCGAGAAGTGGTCGAAGGTGGTGACCGCGTCGGGCGCGAAGGTGGAATGATTGGGCCCCGGGCCATTGCCGCCGTCGCGGCGCCCGGGGTGACATGCAAATCAACGTCCGCGAGGAGCGCGGCGTCCGGTACCTGCATTTCGGCTCCGAATGGGTGCAGGGCGCGATGCGCATCGCGCGCCCTTCCAACCTCGAGCTGGAGTACACGCGTGAGCTGATGTTCCCGTTGCTGCTGCGTAACGCCGCCGCGTGGCCCGCGAGCGTGCTGCAGATAGGCCTCGGGTCGGCCTCGGTCACGCGCTTCCTCCATCGCCACCGGCCGAAGGCGCGCATCACGGTGGTGGAGATCGCCCCCGAAGTGATCGCCGCGGCGCGCCAGTTCTTCAAGCTGCCCGACGACCCCCGCGTCCGCATCGAGGTGGGCGACGGCCACGAGTTCGCCGCGTCCTCGCCGCGTGAGTTCGACCTGATCGTGGTGGACGGCTACGACGAGCGCGGCCGCACGGGCATGCTCGATACGCTCCCCTTCTACGTGAACTGCCGCGCCCGCCTCTCGTCGCGGGGCCTTGCCGCCGTGAACCTGGTCGATCGCCGGCGTGGCGCGGCCGTCGCCAGCGCGGCGCGCATCGGCGCGGCGTTCGAGGGCCGCGTGCTTGCCCTGCCGCCCTCGGGGGACGGCAACACCATCGCCATCGCCGCCGCAGGCGAGGCGGCGAGCGCCACCATGGCGCAGCTCGCGCGCCGCGCCGTGGCGTTGCGCACGGCCACGGGGCTCAACCTCGCTCCGACGCTCACGCGGCTCGCCCTGCGCGTGGGCGGACGCGGCACCCTCGAGATCTAGCGGGGCCGAGCCCGGAAGGTCACGACCAGCACGTCGCGGTGCGCGGGCGAGCGAGGGTCGATGGGAGTCACCGCCGTGACGCCGTGCTTCACGCGCGCGTCATCCACGAGGGCCGCGTCGAGCGGCTCGGAGAGCGTGAAGCTTCCGAGAAGCTCGCCATCGAGGCCGTGGATCGTGGTCGTGCCGCTCGCGATGTTCACGCGGCTCACGAGGAGCACCAGGACATAGTCCACGCCGTCGCGATGCACGCCTTCGGGCGTGGGAAGCCCCGCCGCCTCGGCACGCGCCTCGATGCGGAACTGGTGGCATTCGACGTGCCAATCGGCTTCGGGTCGAAGCTCGCCGAAGAGCTCGGCGCAGAAGCCCAGGATCGCCTGGAAGGTCACGCTCGCGAGCGTCGCGGGCGCCATGGGCTCGAACCAGCGCTCGATGCCGCCTACCAGCGGGTTGTAGTCGAGCGCCTGGTAGTGCGGCTGGTGCGCTTCCACGCGGAAGCCGCGCGCGCCTTGCGCCACCGACAGCGTCGCGTGGCGGCGGCGTCGATAGCGGTGGCCTTCGGGAAGCTGCGTGTCGAGCGGCATGCCGTCCCAGCTCGCGGCGAAGGCCGGCCAGTCGCGAAGCTCGCCTAGCGCGGCCGCCATGCGCGTCGCGGGCGCAAAGGCGAAGCCCTCGCCGCGAATCCGGGAGCGCAACCCCTGTGGGTCGAGGCTCAGTCCTGCAGCCCCGTGGCGCCCTGCTCACGCATAT
>DATBEA010000318.1:0-2203 GCA_036276215.1 Usitatibacter sp. | reverse complement strand
CGAGGAGCGCCGCGCTGATGAACGCCACGGCTTCGGGGTAGTTGAGCTTGAGGCCGCGCGCCTTGCGCCGCTCGGCGACGAGCGCGGCCGTGAAGATGAGCAGCTTGTCCTTCTCGCGCGGCGTGAGCTCCATGGCCGCTCAGGTGCGCCAGATGCGGGGCTCGATCGCCGAGCGCCCCATCACGGGCTCGCGAAGCTCGCGCCAGATGGCCGCGAAGTGCTCGCGGGCCGCCTCGCCCGAGTGGCCCCGGTAGCGCGCGAGCAGCACGCCAGGCAACCTCGTCGCCGCCGCCTCGCCCTCGCGCGGCGTCGCGGCCCTGGCCACGGCGAGCCACGCATCGTCGATCGCGGGTGCGGCAACGAGCATGGTTCCCATCACGCTCGCACCGTCGAGTCCCGCGGGCGAGCTCGCGAAGGCATTCCCGGGTTGGACGCGGGTGCGCTCGATCCACGCCGGACGGCCGTCGCGCGAGAGGCGTGCTCCCATGCGCAGCCGCCCCGCATCGAAGCGCTCTCCCGATCCCGTGCGGCCGAGGCAGACGATGTCCCAGGCGATGAGGCGGGCATCCGCCTCGAGGCTCGCCTCCCACGAGATATCCGCGTAAGCGCCGTCGTAGACGAGGGTCTCCTGCGGCAGCCATTCCACCGCGCTTGCCCTGGCGCCCCGGATGCGCACGCGCTGGGACGCGCGCGGGCCGTTCGAGCGGTACCACTTGCCGGCACCCGGTGTCGTGAGGAAAGCGCTCGCGCACTCCTCGGCAACCACGTCGATCGCGAGCTCGTCGCCTCCGGCGATGCCCGCCGGGGGATGCACCACGATGGCATGGCACGTCGCGCCGCCTTCCGGGTAGAGCGGCTTCTGCACGACGAGCGGGCCGTCGTGGCGGCGGGTGGCGAGCACCGTCCGCTCCCCGCGGCGCTCGAACCCGAGCGCGAGGTGCGCCTTCCAGCCCGTGGCTTGCGGAGGATCGTCGCGCGGCATCGGGGGATCATACCGCCAGCATTCCGCGCACGTTGTCGCGGTCCATGTGGCGGCCGTCGCCGCGGGCCACGATCTCCCCGCGCTCCATCACCAGGTACTGGTCCGCGAGCGAGCGCGCGAAATCGTAGTACTGCTCGACCACCAGGATCGCCATTTCGCCGGTCGCGGCGAGCGAGCGGATGGCGCGCTCGATGTCCTTGATGATGGAAGGCTGGATGCCTTCGGTGGGCTCGTCGAGGATGAGGAGCCGCGGCTGCATCGCGAGCGCGCGCCCGATGGCGAGCTGTTGCTGCTGGCCGCCGGAAAGGTCCCCGCCGCGCCGGCGAAGCATCTGCCGCAGGACCGGGAACATCTCGAAGATGCGCGCCGGCAGGGGCTCGCCGCGCTTGCGGGTCGCGAGGCCCATCTCCAGGTTCTCCGCCACCGTGAGGCGCGGGAAGATCTCGCGTCCCTGGGGCACGTAGCCGATGCCGGCGCGTGCCCGCTCGTCGGGCCGCTCGCGCGTGAGGTCGCGGCCCGCGAACTCCACCTTTCCCGTCGCCGCGGGCACGAGCCCCATGAGCGTGCGAAGAAGCGTGGTCTTGCCGACGCCGTTGCGTCCCATCAGCACCGTGACCTTCCCCGCGGGCAGCTCGAAGGCCACGTCGCGCAGGATATGGCTGCCGCCGTAGTACTGGTTGAGTCCGATGACGTTGAGCATGGGTTTCCCGCGCCTCTCGCCTATCGCCCCAGGTACACTTCGACGACCCGTGGGTCGTTCTGGACGGTGTCCAGCGCTCCCTCGGCGAGGACGCTGCCCTCGTGCAGCACGGTCACCTTGCGTGCGATGCGCGCGATGAAGGCCATGTCGTGCTCCACCACCACGAGGGAATGCTCCCCGGCGAGCGCCAGGAAAAGCTCGGCCGTGCGCTCGGTCTCCTCGTCGCTCATGCCGGCCACCGGCTCGTCCAGCAGGAGCAGGCGCGGCTCCTGCATGAGGAGCATCCCGATCTCGAGCCACTGCTTCTGGCCGTGGGAGAGAAGTCCCGCGGGCCGGTCGGCGCTTCCCGAAAGCCGCACGCGATCGAGCGTCGCGGCGATGCGGTCGCGCTCCGCCGAGGAGAGCTTCGCGAAGAGCGTTCGCCGCACGCGCTTGTCGGCCTTCATGGCGAGCTCGAGGTTCTCGAAGGCCGAGTGGCGCTCGAAGATGGTGGGCTTCTGGAACTTGCGCCCGATGCCCGC
>DATBEA010000317.1:0-5920 GCA_036276215.1 Usitatibacter sp. | reverse complement strand
CTGCCCCGAGATGCCCGTCGGGAAGCCGAGGTAGTTCTCGATGCGCGGATTGGCGGTTATGCGGTCGATGAGGTACTTCGACATCGTGGCGGCGAGCCCTTCGCCGCGCACCAGCATCCACACCTTCGCCGCATGCCCCGCGAGGAACACGGCGGCCTGGCCCGCGGAGTTGCCTCCGCCCACGAGCGCCACTTCCTGGCCCGCGCACATCCGCCCCTCGATGGGCGAGGCCCAGAACCAGACGCCGCGGCCTTCGAAGTCCCGCAGCGCCTGCAATCCGGGCCGGCGGTAGCGCGCCCCGCTCGCGATGATGACGGTGCGCCCGCGCAGGATGCGATCGCCCGCGAGGTGCAGCGTGAAGAACCCCTTGTCCTCGGCGCTCTTGCAGTCGAGCCGTGCCACGTCGGTGGGGATCAGCACCTGAGCGCCGAATTTCTGCGCCTGCGTGAACGCGCGGCCGGCGAGCGCCTGCCCCGAGATGCCCGTCGGGAAGCCGAGGTAGTTCTCGATGCGCGCGCTGGCGCCCGCCTGGCCGCCGAAGGCGCGCGAGTCGATCACGAACACCGACAAGCCTTCCGACGCGGCGTACACGGCAGCGGCGAGTCCCGCGGGACCGGCGCCCACGATCGCGACGTCGTAGATCCGATCGGCCGATTCGCGGTCGAGCATGCCGATGCACTTCGCCACGTCGTTCTCGCCGGGCTTGCGCAGCACCGATCCGTCGGGGCAGAGCACGATGGGCAATTCCGTCGCGTCGTAGCGCCGCACCGCTTCGCGCGCGTCCTCGTCCCGGGCCGGATCGAGGAGCTGGTGGGGAATGCCGTTTCGGGTGAGGAAGTTGCGAAGCCGCACCACGTCCGCCGAATCGGCCGATCCCACGATCACCGGGCCGCCCGTGCCGCTCTCGATGAGCCCCATGCGGCGCAGGATGAGCGCGCGCATGATCTTCTCGCCGAGCGTCGCTTCGGCGATGAGCAGCGCGTGCAGCTGCTCGGTGTCGAGGAAGATCGAGCGCACGTCGCCCACGGCCGTGCCGTCCACGAACGAGCGCCGGGCCGTGAGCTGGCCCAGCTCGCCGGTGAAGCTGCCCGGCCCGTGCTCGGTCACCGGCAGCTCGCGCCCATGCGCATCGCGTCCCGTGACGCGGACCTTTCCCAAGAGGAGCACGTGCATGCCGCCGCTGGGTTTTCCCGCCTCGAAGAGGCGCTCGCCATCCCGGTATTGGCGGGAGCTCCCGAAACGTCCCATGCGCTCGACCTCCTCGGCATCGAGCGTGGGGAAGGCCTGCGCGCGGCGCGCCTCCAGCGTTGGAGAAGTAAGCCGGTCGGGCGCCGCGAGGGTCTCGCTCATCGCCCGAGCTCCAGGGCGAGCTGGTCCACGTAGCACCAGCTCCACGTCTCGCCCGGCTCGAGCGAGCTCATGACGGGATGCTTCGTGGCGTGAAAATGCTTCGTGGCGTGCTTGTTCTTCGAGCTGTCGCAGCAACCCACGTGCCCGCACTCACGGCAAAGGCGCAGGTGCACCCAGGTGTCGCCCATGGCGAGGCATTCCTCGCACCCGTCGGTGTTGGGCGTGGCGGTCTTCACGGAAGCGAGGTGGTTGCAGCGCATCGCCCATTTATATACCGAATCAGGACCCCGGTTGCAGCGCCTCGCGCAGCAGCGCGCGCTCCGCCTCGTCCAGCGCCGGGCTGAAATGCAGCACCTGGTCCGCGATATCGTCGCGCTCGAAATACGGCAGGCGGCACGCGACGTGGATGTACCCGCCCGGCGAGAAGGTGCCCTCCTCGTGGAAGACGAGGCGGATGCGCCAACCTCCCTTCTCGATGGGCTCCTTGCAATGCCGGCATCGGGCCTGGCTCGTGGGAGAGCGCTCCGCGCCGTCGATGCGTGCAAGCCGATGCTGCGACAGGGCCGACTTCGCGATCTCCAGCAACGCTTCGCGCCCGGGAACGTCGAGCGCCGCCGTGCCCATTCCTTCCGCCAGCGCATCGGGGCGCTTGTAGGCCGCGCACGCGGGGTGGAACCAATGCGTGACCTCGCCCTCGCCGAAAGGATTGGGAAGCCGCTCGCCGAAACGAAGCTCCCCCTTGGCGATGGGCTGCTTGCAGCCGCGGCACTTGGAGCGGCCGGAGGCCGCGTTCTCGAAGGCGTGCGGCATGCCCTAGCGGGCGAGCACCTGGACCGCGCGCGCCACGCCGTCGCGGCCGAAGGCAATGCCTTGCGCGAGCATCGCCGCCTCGACACCCGCGAGGCACCCCAGGATCATCGCGGCATTGAGGTCGCCCAGGTGCCCGATGCGGAAAGCCCGCCCCGAGAAAGGCCCCAACCCGCCGGCGAAGGCCACCTGGAAGCGCTCGCGTGCGACGCTGCGTAGCGCTTCGACGTCGATCCCTTCGCCCACCTCGATCGTGGTGACCGAAGCCGAACGCGCCTCGGGAACGCGGCAATGCAGCTTCACCGCGCCCTCGCTCGCCCAGCCCTCGACCGCGGCTTGCACCGCGCGTGCGAGAAGCGCGTGCCGGGCGATGACGGCATCCAGCCCCTCGCGCTCGATCAATGCGAAGGCCGCCTCGACGCCGTAGAGAAGGTTCTGCGGCGGCGTGCCGCAGAACTTGGTGTAGCTCTGGGGTCCGCGGCGCCGATCCCAGTCCCAGTAGTAGCGCGGAGCCTTGTTGCGCGCGGCGACCGCGGCTCCCTGCTCGTCCACCGCGACGAATCCCAGGCCCGGCGGCGACATGAGTCCCTTCTGCGAGGCGCCCACCGCCACGTTCACGCGCAGCGCATCCATGGCGAATGGCGCCGCGGCGAGCGATGCGACCACGTCGGCCACCAGCAACGCAGGATGCTTCGCGGCATCGATCGCGGCGCGGATGGCGGCGATGTCGTGCGTGATGCCGCTGGCGGTGTCGGTGTGCACGGCGAAGACCGCGACGATCTCGCCCCTGGCATCGGCGCGCAGGGCGGCTTCGACATCGGCCGGATCGATCGGGTACCCGGGGCGATAGGGCGTGCGGATCGCGCGCCGGCCCGTCGCTTCGAGCTGCTGCGCCCATTGCTCCGAAAAATGCCCCGTCGCCGGAAGGAGCGCGGCCTCGCCGGGCGCCAGCAGGTTCTCGGTGACCGCTTCCCACACGCCGTGGCCGTTGGCCGCGTACATGAAAAGCTCGGCCGCGGAAGTCTCGAGCGCCCGGCGCAACCCCGACTCGATGTTGGCGATGACGGCATCCAGCCTCGGATCCGCATGGTCCATGGGCTGGCGGTGCATGGCATTCAGCACCTCGACCGGGACGTGCGTCGGCCCCGGCGCGTGCAGCAGGCGCTCGCCGGGAATGTGGACGGTCAGGGGATCGTCGAGCTTCATGAGCGTGATTCAATCACAAGAAGCGGGTTCGGCGCGGCAGGCGAGACGCGCCGCAGGGTGTTGGTGTCGCGGTGGTCGAAGGCCGGCGTCTTGCCGCGGACCGCGAGGTCGGTGCGCGTCACGTAGGTCCAGCTGCCGTCGTCGTTGAAGGTGATGTCGATGCGGTAGAAGTCCGTGCGAAACGCCTCCTCGAGGAAGGTCGTCGAGCAGATCCCGAAGCGCGTATCGCCGCGCCGCGCCTCCACCGAGATCTGCCTGTCGCCCGGCGCCGCCCTGCCCCCGGCGAGCACCACCTGGCCGCGCGGGATGGCGATGCTCTGCATGATCAACCCGGTGGCGGGCTCCCACAACCAGTAGCCCACCTGGTCGTGGAAGGTGATGGCCTCTTCCGGCGTGTTGATGTGGATGTGGTAGCGCAATCCATAGAGGAGCTGCGGGCCGTTGGGCTGGGGATCGATGGGGTCCATCCGGATGTGCTCGAGGAACCCTCGCCGCTCGGGCCCTTCGGCCTTCGGGCTCACGTCCACTCCGTCGCCGGACCGCCATTCGCCCGCCAACGGCCGCAGGGGGCCCAGGTTCGCCAGCGTGTCCGGCGAAAAATCGTCGGGCTCGGTGAAGATGTCGTCGGGGATGTTCGCCATCGCACCATGATGCCAAACAACGATCCGTGAAAAGGACTAGATTGGACGGCGAAGCGCGCCCTCCAGAAGCCGCCCCCCCAACTGCCACGAATGCCCCGAGGAGAACATCCATGGTTTCCTTCACCCTGAACGGCCAGCCGCAGAGCTTCGACGGCGACGCCCAGATGCCCCTGCTTTGGTACCTGCGCGACGTCGCGCACATGACCGGCACCAAGTTCGGCTGCGGCATGGCGCTGTGCGGTGCCTGCACCGTGCACCTGGACGGCGGCGCGGCCCGCTCGTGCCTCACGCCCATGAGCGCCGTGGCCGGCAGGAAGATCACGACCATCGAGGGGCTGGATCCCGACGGCAAGCACCCGCTCCAGGTCGCCTGGCGCGAGCATGGGGTGCCGCAATGCGGGTACTGCCAGGCCGGGCAGATCATGTCGGCCGCGGCGCTGCTCGCGGCGAACAAGCATCCGTCGAGCGAGCAGATCGACAACGCGATGTCGGGGAACATCTGCCGCTGCGGAACGTACACGCGCGTCAAGGCTGCGATCCAGGACGTCGCGTCCCAGAAAGGGGCGTGAGCCATGGACACCATTCATGTTTCGCGCCGGGGATTCCTCCAGGCTTCCGGCGGGCTCTTCCTCGTGGCGAGCGTGGGCGAGGTCTTCGCCGCCGACGAGCCGAAATTCGGCGTCGATGGAATGCCCCACGGCTGGGTGGACAACCCGCTCGTGTTCGTCGCGATCGCCCCCGACGGCATGGTGACCATCACCTGCCACCGCGCGGAGATGGGGCAAGGCGTGCGCACGGGCGTGCCGCTCATCATCGCCGACGAGCTCGAAGCCGACTGGAGCAAGGTGCGCGTCGTGCAGGCCGAGGGCGACGAGCTCAAGTACGGGAACCAGGACACGGATGGATCGCGCACGACGCGCCACTGGTTCGCGCCGCTGCGTCGCTGCGGGGCCGCGGGGCGCCAGATGCTGGAGGGCGCCGCGGCCGCCCGCTGGGGCGTGCCGGTCTCCGAGGTGAAGGCGGCCAACCACGTGGTGACCCACACGAGCGGGAAGACGCTGGGCTATGGCGAGCTCGCCGAGGACGCCGCGAAGCAGCCGGTGCCGAAGGCCGCGGAGCTCAAGCTCAAGGACCCGAAGGACTTCCGCTACATCGGCAAGGGAAAGATCCCGATCGTGGATGGCTTCGACATCACGACGGGCCGCGCCATGTACGCCCAGGACATCGTCCTTCCCGACATGCTCTATGCCGTGGTCGCGCGCTCGCCCGTATACGGCGGCACGATCGCCTCGTTCGACGCTGCCGAGGCGATGAAGGTCCCCGGCGTGGTGAAGGTGATCGAGATCAAGCAAACGCCGGTGCCTTCGGCGTTCCAGCCGCTGGCGGGCGTGGCCGTCATCGCGGACAACACCTGGGCGGCGATGCAGGGGCGCAAGGCGCTCAAGATTTCCTGGAACGACGGCCCCAACGGCTCCTACTCCTCCGACACCTACCGCGCGGGCCTCGAGGCCTCGGCGGCGAAGCCGGGCAAGGAGGTCCGCACCCACGGCGACGTGGGCAAGGCCATGTCCACGGCCGCCAAGACGCTCAAGGCGGACTACTACGTGCCGCACCTGGCGCAGGCTTCCATGGAGCCGCCGGCCGCGACCGCGCGCGTGAAGGACGGCAAGTGCGTGGTGTGGACCTGCGCGCAGAGCCCCGAGGCCGCGCGCAACGACGTCGCCAAGCGCCTCGACATGAAGCGCGACGACGTCACGGTGAACGTGACGCTGCTGGGCGGAGGGTTCGGGCGCAAGTCGAAGGCCGACTTCGCGGTGGAAGCCGCGCTCTGCGCGAAGGAGACCGACGGCAAGCCAGTGAAGGTCGTGTGGACTCGCGAGGACGACCTGCACCATTCCTACTACCACACGGTTTCC